>DATIMM010000091.1:0-21517 GCA_035475295.1 Bryobacteraceae bacterium | reverse complement strand
ATTTTCGTACTCGGCCGTAAGCACGGATGTGTTCTGGGCCCAGAGGGGAAGTGCGGCGGATAGAAACGCCGCAGTGACGACACCTACATATTTCTGTCGCATTGTGTAAAACAAAATATTTCTCCAAACAAGAGACCTTGTTGAAGCGCAGAATAGTGCGAGGAGCAGAATTACGAGAAATTAGCTGAGATTGCTCTGAATTATGTAATTGCACAACGTATATTCCGCGCCATCACATACATTTATCCAGTTTCTTCGCCCTTGGTCAATGCGTATTTCTATGGGTATGTGAAGCACTGCACAGAGTCCTAGCACTCTTTCATATTGCAATATGGCGCTCATTCAGGGCGAGCACGCTGTACCGCAGCCATACTTTCCAGAAACGAGCGAGATCAAGCCGTTATTTCTTATAAACCTATAAGTCTATCGGGGAAAGGAATAACAGATACTGAAGTAATTACATTTACTCAATCGTGAATGCCTGTTTAGTGTCGTAACTTTGATTCGCGACTAAGTCGTGAATCGAGAGTAAAACGGTGTATTGGCCCCGTTCAGCGTGGGAGGGTGTTTTCACTTGGAAGTTTGCTGGCACGAACTGAGCAGGATAAAAGCCGCCCTCTTCGATTTCAGCCGCATTCGGTTGCTGCAAAAATATCTGGCCATCCGGGCGAAGGACTGTGATGCCATACGTGAGCCGATACTGGTTTCCCGGCCCGAGCTTAAATCCCACCATGTCGAAGGTCATATAGACTGTGTCGCCGGCACTGTAGGCTGGCAGTTCGAGCGGCTCGCGGCCACCCTCCTTCCGGAAGAATTGAAAGTGCTCGACTGAAACCGAGTCCGTGGGCTGTATGGAAACGCCACCGACCCGGAAGGGAATGTTTTTCTGGGCTTGGGCCTTCGCGATGGCATCCTGCACCACGACATGAATCTGAAATTCTCCAGCCGCAAGCCCGGACGGAAGGAGAAAGGCGGCTCTTCTCTTTGGGGTCCAATTCTTGTCTTCCGGAGCGAGATCTACCGCAACGGTTCCAGACTCCGGGTTTGTCAGGGGACGGCCGCTCAGGTCTTCGGGAGTGATCTGGTAGGAGAGCGATATGCGGCGGGCTTTGGTATCGGGGTTGGTGTGAATGCCGAATCCGGCGACTTCAAAGGTGAAGTACACATAGTCGCCCGGCTGGAAGTGATAGTCGGTTGTGACAAAGGGGGCATCCTCGGATGACTGCACTCCAGCTTGGACGATGGCCAAGGGAGAATCAGCGGCTTGGTTTGGGACAAAAAAGGAAAAGAGTGCTGCAGTAGCAAACAAAAGGGCGATCGACATACGGCGCGTATCGAATGGAGGCCGACAGCGGAGGCGATATCCGCATGTGGGCACGTCTACTCATGAGTATGACGGATAGATTGTAATTTCCATTACGGCCAGCGCCAGAATGCCCGACGTGCTGATGAGATTCGGCCCGGACGAGCGGGCTAGCGGCTATTGGCGGGAATCGTCAGTTTCACGGGACCAGCAGCGTCGGCCTGGTATTCCAGCTGATAGAAGCCTTTGCCTTTCTTCTTGAGCAGGGCGTGCGGGAAATACAGGTATCCGGCTGTAGGACGATCGAACTGCCCTGCGGGCAGGCTTCTGTTCGCCAGTTGGCGTTCCAGCAGTTCACGATCCTGTGGCCAACCGCCTGGCGAAGGGAATTGCGGGCCCGGCTCACCACCCACGCCCACTCCGCCGCCGCCATAGACGCCATGCACCCGCCTTCCTGTGTAGGGGTCTGTTCCCGACTCGTATCCGACGGTAGCCTCGGTGTAAATCGGGGAAGTGACAGACGGGGCTCTTGGGGTATTCTTCTGCTGAATATCGGCCGCGACGGTAACTGCATCGGAACTACGAATCACGCTCCTACCTTTGCCGCCGTTCGCCACAAAGGAGTCTGGTTCAATTTTGAGCGGGGCGCCACCGGGATAGCAAGCGACTTCGACGACTACGTAGCTTTTGCTGATGTCGAAGGCGAAAAGATGCTTCACTTGATCTGCTGGAAGTACCGTGGCAGCGTAGGTGCGGCCACCGCTGCTGACATGCGCCGCATACTCGTCGGGCTTTCCGCGGACAGGCACGCCAGCTCGCTCCTGAGCGAAGACGGCTCCAGAAACCAGCAGGACCGAAAGCAGAACTCTCCGCGCAGTCCCATAGCCATAGGAGTTTCGAGACCTCATGGAGCCCACCTCCGCCTTTCAGGGTATCTCGAAACCCGCATTGCAGGCGTGCGCTTGCCGACTTTTACCAGCAGCAGCGACGCCAATTAGTGATCGCTGGAGGCGTTCTCTGACGTCTAACCTACGTGGTGCTGAGACGCTTTGTGGTCGCGGCTTACCTTCCTGCCGCAATACTCAGCGTTTGCAGCATGGCCATTGCTCATCTATGTCGTGCCAACTTACCGTAGCAGCAGCGATTTTGCTGGTGGTGTCGGTCTTCCCCCCGGGGGGAGCGGCGCAGACCGTCCATCCTGTAACAGGACGCCATATTCCGCGAGTGATGGGATTGCCCGGAGCCGATTGGCTGGACAGAGAGGAGCGCGTGAAAGAGGAACGGCCTGAAAAAGCGCTGACGGAATTGGGCCTGCATCCGGGCATGATAGTAGGAGATGTGGGCGCAGGGACCGGCTATTACACTCTCCGGATTGCGAAGCGCATCGCGCCAGGCGGGATCGTCTACGCCAACGAGATTCAGGAAGGCATGCTAGAGCGGCTCCGCGCGAATGCCGGTGCCGAGCGAGTCAAGAACGTACGTACGATTCTGGGCACAGATACGGACGCGCGTCTTCCCGCCGGGAAACTCGACCTGGTTCTGCTGGTGGATACCTATCACGAGTTTTCACATCCCCGGAGGATGCTTGCATCGATAAAGAGATCGTTGAAGCCGGACGGGGAATTGGTCCTGCTGGAGTATCGCAAGGAGGACCCGAACGTGCCGATTCTTCCGGAACACAAGATGAGCGTGCGCGAGGTAAGAGCAGAAGTGACGCCGGAGGGGTACCGGTTCGAGAAGGTTGTAGATACGATGCCCTGGCAGCACATCATATTCTTCCGGAAGGCCAATTCGGAGGGGGATGGCTCGCCGGGAAGAGCAAAGCTGGGAAGATAGAAACAGCATAGGAACCCAGCGACAATTGGAAAGCACAGTAACGCAGGCCCCCATCAGCCGGTACGTCGACTTTGACCGGGCGCAATGGAAGGCTCTGCGCGCAAATACGCCGCTCCTGCTGAACGAAGGAGAGCTGGCGGAACTGCGCGGCATAAACGATCAAGTATCCCTGCGCGAGGTGGAAGACATCTACGTTCCGCTTTCGCGGCTGCTGAATTTACACGTGGCGGCCATTCAGCATCTGTACAAGGCCCGGCGCGCATTCATGGGCACTTCGCTGGCAACGGAAGTGCCGTATATCATCGGAATCGCCGGCAGCGTCGCAGTGGGGAAAAGCACGTTTTCGCGGGTGCTGCGCGCGTCGCTGGCCAGGTGGCCGGACCATCCGAAGGTAGATCTGGTAACCACCGATGGCTTCCTGTATCCGAACCGCATTCTGGAGCAGCGGGGACTCATGAAGCGGAAGGGCTTTCCTGAAAGCTATGACCAACGGCGGCTCATCCGGTTCTTGGCAGACGTGAAGGCGGGCGAGCCATCGGTGGCGGCTCCCATGTACTCGCATCTGCACTATGACATTATTCCTGACGCTGAGCAGCGCGTTGAGCGGCCGCATATCCTGATTGTGGAAGGACTCAACGTGCTGCAGTCGCCCAGCAGTGCCGGGCGGGACGGGTCGCGGGTGTTCGTCTCGGACTTCTTCGATTTTTCAATCTACATTGATGCTTCAGAACAGACCATTGAGTACTGGTATGTGCAGCGGTTTCTTCGCTTACGGGAGACGGTGTTTCAGCGGGAGGATTCCTATTTCCACCGCTATGCACATCTTACGGAGGCGGAGGCGGTCGAGACCGCACGGCGTATTTGGGAAGAGATCAACTTACTTAACCTGCGCGAAAACATTCGTCCCACGCGGGAACGTGCCCATCTGATTTTGCATAAAGGCGAAGAGCACGCCATTGAGCAGGTGCAACTTCAAAGGTTATGAGAAGATTTGCTCACGAGATTTGGTGGACCTGGACGGGTTCGAACCGTCGACCTCTTCCATGCCATGGAAGCGCGCTCCCAACTGCGCCACAGGCCCGCTTGAGCAATATTTCTTTGAGGATATCACAGTGAAGTGGAGCTCTCTCCGGAAATTCAAAAGGGAAATACAAGCCTGAAATTTTATTCATTAAAAGTATTGACTCGTATATATATCAGAGCAACAATCATACGGGCGGCATGCCCATCTTGATAGCTGCTGTTGGGCATTCAAGGACCTGCAATGGAACATCCTCCTCTCTTATCTGAACGTCTTCATACTTGTGATGACACTACACCCACACAAGGCCGTATCGCTTCCTGCACTTTTGCCAAGAGCGGTGTTACACACTCCGCAATGGAGGACCTGGCGCATGAGGTGCGACAGCCGCTGAGTGTGATTGAATCGCTGGCGTACTACCTGGAGTTGACATCAACAGACGAGAAAGCGCGGGTACACTTACAGCGGATCCAAGCGATGGTCTTGCAAGCGAATCTGATTTTGAAGCGTAATTGCAGACCGGACGCAACGACAGCGATAGCGGGCTAGCTTTCTCCCTCCGTAGTTCCTTCGATCTGTTCTATTCGTTTTTTCAGTTGGCGTAGTTCTTCGCGCAGCTCTGGCAGCTTGGCCACGTGAGCAAGGCCGCGGAGATGCTGACGCAAAGGCCGCGCAGGCATTCCCCACACGGGTTCACCCGCGGGAATCCGTTGGGAAGAGATCACGCCCGACTTGCCTCCAACAACGGCTTTCGCTTCGATCTTGGCCTTATCGCCGATGCCTGCCTGTCCACCGAGCACAGCGTAGTCTCCGACCGTGACACTGCCTGAGAGGCCCACCTGCGCGGCGGCTACGACGTGTTTTCCGAGCGTGCAGTTGTGAGCCACGTGGACCAGGTTATCGAGCTTGGTGCCATCCCCGATCCGCGTCGCTCCCAACGCGGCGCGGTCCACGCAGGAGTTTGCTCCGATCTCCACGTCGTCTCCGATCTCTACGATACCGACCTGAGGGAATTTCTCGTAATGGTCTCCGACAAGAGTGAAGCCGAAGCCGTCGGCTCCAATAACGGCGCCGGAGTGTAGAACCACGCGCGCGCCGATGCGAACGCGGTCGTATACCGTTACGTTGGGATGCACCGTGGCGTTCTCGCCTATGGTTACCTGGTCACCGATGGTGGAGCCTTTGCCGATGAAGCTTCCTGCCGCGATAGTTGTGTTCTCGCCAATGGTGACGTAAGGGCCGATGTGGCAGCCCGCCGCAACGTGCGCCGTGGAAGCGACGATGGCGGTGGGATGCAGAAAGGCGGTGTGCGGCTTCTTGGGATAGAGCAAAGGAAGAACGCGGGCAAAGGCGAGGCGCGGATCTTTCACGCGGATGAGCGCCCATGGTCCTGGCTTGTCGAATGTAGTAGGCACAATCAGGCAGCCCGCCTTTGAAGACGCCGCCGTTTCCGCGGCTTTTGCGTTCGCAACAAATGAGAGGTCTGTGGCGGCAGCGTTTTCCAATGCGTTAGCGCCCGAAATGGAACGGCTCAAGTCCCCTTCGGCTTTTCCTCCGCACTCTTGCGCTAGCTCACCAACGGTGATACCGGACATCCCCCATACTTATCATGATGGCGATTGACCCTTCTGCTTATGTGGCACCGACTGCGCGCGTACATCCCGAAGCAGTGATCGGGCCCCAGAGCAAAATCGGCGAGTTCTGCGTCGTGGAGGCAGATGTTGTCCTGGGAGCGCGCTGTTTGCTGGAGCCCTATGTGTATGTGAAGCGCTGGACGACGATGGGAGCCGAGAATGAGGTATCGGCCGGGACGGTGCTCGGTACGGATCCGTTGGACAAGGCATTTACCGGCGAGAGAAGTTACCTGATCATTGGGGACCAAAACAAAATTCGCGAGCATTACACGATTTCGCGTGGCACGAAGCCGGAATCAGAAACGAGGATCGGCGACCGCAACTACATCATGACATCGGGTCACATTGCGCACAATTGCACGCTGGGCAGCGATATTGTCGTGGCGAGTTGCGCGCTGGTGGCAGGCTCTGTGGAGATCGAGAGCCAGGCGTTTATCTCAGGCGGGGTCGTGATTCATCAGTACTCCCGGATCGGCCGGCTTGCGATGGTGGGCGGTAACACTCGCGTGAACAGCGACCTGCCTCCGTACTTTCTTTACTCCGACTTCAACGTGGCAGCGAAGGGGCTCAATACAGTGGGGCTGAAGCGCGCTGGCTTTTCACTAGACGAAGTGAGACGGCTGAAAACAGCGTACCGGATTCTATACCGCTCCGGGTTGAAACTCGAAGACGCCTTGACACGCATCGAAAACGAAGTTCCCTCGGAACACACGAAGCATCTGGTCGAGTTTATTCGCAGCAGTAAGCGGGGCATCTGCCGCGAAAGCACACGCAGCAATGACAGCGACTAACTAATTCAGCTAGGGCGCTACACGAGCCATCTGCATGTGGCTCAGGGTACCGGCGTACTGCGCGATGCCTTTGTATAGCGCTTCGGCGATCTTCTGCCGCTCCTCGCCCTTCTTCAAGAGATTCTCGTCGTGCGAGTTTGAGACGAAACCAATCTCGGCAAGTATGGATGGCATGGTCGCGCCGATCAGGACTACGAACGGCGCCTGACGGACGCCGCGGTCGCGCGAATGACTGTTCATTTTCGTCGACATGCTCCATAACGACGTTTGCACCTTCTGCGCGAATTCGCGGGATTCATCGGTCTTCGCCATGAGCACCGCTCTATGGAGCAGGTCACCCAGATCGGAGATGGAGCTGGCGGCAGTGGCGTTCTCGCGCGTGGCCAGATCTAAACTGCTGCGGTCGCCGGTGAAATTGAAGTAGTAGGTTTCCACACCGGTAGCGCTCGGCTCCGGCGAGGAATTGGCATGAATGGAGATGAAAAGATCGGCCTTCTCGCTGTTGGCGATTTTGGTCCGCTGCTCCAGGGGGATAAAGACATCGTCCGAACGAGTGTAGACTACTTCGTCACTCAGGCGCTGCGTGATCAATTTTCCAAGGCGCAGAGCCACATCGAGCGCAAGGTCCTTTTCCATCAAGCCATGGTGGCCTATGGTGCCGGTGTCGTGTCCGCCATGGCCGGCATCGATCACGACCTTCCCCATTTTTAAACCGAAGACGCGCACCAGAGAGCGGTCGCCCGTACTGTCAGACTTCGCGGCGATAATGTCGTCCGCATCGCGCTTGGCACTCTTACGAGTGGAGCGGCTGATGGCGCGTGAGGATTCGATTGTGCTGGGGGCACCAGCGACTTCGTGGGCAGGGGTGGGCGCCGGTGCGGTACGGTTATCCTCGAAGTTTGCATTTACGGCAGCGGTAACGCCGGGCGTCGGCGAATCGAGAGTAGAGGCGGCCGGCACAATCCTGGGTGCAGGAGACGTACCGGCATCGGCCATGCTCCTGGTGGCACCACGCTCCGGTGGATCAAGCTGCCTGGATCCAGCCGAGCTGTGAGCGATCGATATGTTGGGCACAGGCTGGTTCTTCGGACGAATCTCGATGATGAGGCGGTCAGGATTGACCAATTGCGAAGAGACCACATTTGCGGGCCCCTCCAGGTCGAAGACGACCCGCGTGACGCCCGGGCTCACTTCGGCGACGCGAATTTGCCGCACGCGATGATCATTGACCGGAATGGCCTCCGCACCGCGATGGCGCACACTGGGAGGACGCACGCCGGAGAAGTCGAAGTAGAGGCGCGAGGGATTTTCAATTTGATCGGATTTGAGCTTATACTCGCCCCCGGTCTGGATAGCGACACGCGTCACATCGCCAAAGGACCAGAACCGTATCGCCTCAATGCGGGAGGCAGGTTTGTGAGATATCCGGCGGCTTGAACCGCGGGCAGGGCAAACGGTACACCCCACGGTCAGTGCAAGCACCAGCGTTGTGGCGCGCCGACGTAGGTTGTGGGTAACGATGCTGGCCGGACGTTTAATGGCAGTCCCCTCCCCCAATGGACCGGGCGTAAAGCGGCATAATACAAAAACGGCTCAGTATGGTTGTTCGATTATACCCGGAAAATTCGCAACAGAGTGTTACCATTTTGGCATGCGAGCGGCCGGTTTCGTACTCGTAGGGGGGCGCAGCTCGCGAATGGGACAGGATAAAGCGCTGCTACAGGGACGTTCAGGCCTGCTGGTGGAAGAGGTGTCCGAACAAGTTCGGGCTGCTGCCGGAAGCGTGGCTCTGATTGGCGATCCGCAGAGGTACCAGCATTTAGGTTACGAATGTCTACCGGACCGGCACCCCGGATTGGGTCCGCTGGCTGGAATCGAAGCGGCCTTGTTAAGCGGCAGAGGGGATCGGAACCTGATTGTGGCATGCGATATGCCCGGCCTGCGAAGCGCGTGGCTTCACCGGCTCCTTGCAGAGTCGGCGGAAACAGGTTCACCTTGCACAGTGCTTCTGGATGGCAAGGGAGTGATGCAGCCTTTATGCGCCGTTTATCGAAGCGGCTGCCTTCCGGCGATTCAGAGTGCGGTCCGTGAACGGCGGCTGAAACTGCTGAACGTGGTGGACGAGCTTTCCCCCCGGACCATGGCCATTTCGCAACCTGTTTTCAATGTGAATACACCGGAGGAATGGGCGGCCTGGCAAGACGCAGAGGCCCGGTAGACCGCAGCGCATGGCCACGGAAGGATATCCGCACTACATCGAGTTCCGCCACGTTTATAAGACCTTTGACCGGCCAGTACTAGTCGATATCAACTTCTATGTCGATGCCGGCCAGACCCTGGCCATCATCGGGCGAAGCGGCGTGGGAAAATCAGTCAGCCTCAGCCACATCATGGGCTTCCTTAAACCGGACAAGGGGCAGGTGATCGTGTCTCATACCGACATCACCAACATGAAGGAGAATGAGCTGCGCCAAATACGAAAGAAAGTGACGATGGTGTTTCAGTCCGGTGCGCTCTTCGATTCGCTGACGGTTGGTGAAAACATTCTTTTTTCACTGGAACTGCGTGACGACTACAACGAGCAGAACAAAGAAGATGTAGTGGACGGCCTGCTGAAGATGGTGGATCTGCTGCACGTGAAAGACGCTTATCCCGCCGATCTTTCCACCGGCTACAAACGGGCGGTGGCGATCGCCCGGGCACTAGCCGCGCAACCCGAATGCATCCTGTACGACGAGCCGACGACGATGGTGGACCCCATCATGTCAGACGACCTGGGCAACCTGATGCTGCGTCTGAAACAACAGCTTGGACTGACCTCCATTGTTGTGACGCATGACCTGGACCTGATGCGAAAGGTCGCCGATACGGTTATGTTTCTCTACAAAGGCGAAGCGATTTATTTTGGTCCGGTTGCGGATCTGGACAAGTGCCAGCATCCGCACGTGAAGCAGTTCCTCGCAATGGACAATTTAGAGATCGAGGGAAAAATCGAAGAAGTTTAGTGATGCCCGGGCAGCCTTCGCATCAAGGCGTTCCATGCGCGGCCGAGCCAACCGGTCTGCTTCGTGACAGCTCCTCCAGTTACCCCTGCAGGCTTCGTCGCCGATTGATCGTCGGGGTGGTAGTCTTCGGTTGCGTTAAGGTGCACGCGAACCCCGTCGAATAGATACGTTCGGCGTCGCAGCTTTCCGTCCTCGTCCTTGGTAATCAGCTCAAAGGTGCGGCCATAGACGTTCGGCTCAGGCGGGTTTACATGGACCGGGAAATACCCTTCCAGACCGTGCGTGCGATACGAGGTTTCATACCGGTGGCGACGCCGGTTCCAGATGAAGACACGCCAACTGTCGAAATCGTAAGGTTCCGTGCCCGAAAGGGTGGTCCAAAGCCAGTTGTGCCGCACGCCCTTCTCTTCGTCGTTTACGACTCCGAGATCGAAGTAGGATGTGATGTGCTTTCCCTCCGCGTATTGAGCCACGTCGTCGGGAATGGACATGATCAGGTTCCGCGAGAGAACCCAACCGCATTGGTTGTCCTTGGTGCGAATCAAAGACCAGGACTCCATGACTGCGGGGGCTGCCGGCTTTTTTGTGTCCGGCTCTTTTTGCGTGGCCTCTGCGTCAATCTCATTCGGCTCGCCTGCAAGCTCGCGCCAATTCTCGGGCGGCTTTGGGGGCGCTGGCTTCGGAGGCAGGCGGAAGCTATTTCTGGATGCTTTACTCTTCTTCGGCCGCTTGGCCGGCGGCTCCGGGCGGTGAAAGGTTAATCCCGGTCCGTGCGCCGGACCGGTGACTTTGGGAGCGATTTTGCGCGCCAGGACAACCACGGAACCACCTTCCGGTATCTTGGCGAACGCCGGCGATTGGCGACTGGGATCCAGGTGCACATTCAGCGGCTCAAACACGGTAGCGGCGCCTTCAGAGGGTAAGGCGAGCATCTTCTTCCGGCTGGCTCGAATCGCCGCCATTTGCTCCGGACTGAGCAACTCCGCCGAATCGAGCCAGCCCTGTGCGCCTTTATCCGTCCGAACTTTTACAAACCGGCGATGAACATCTAATACGATGACATGATCGCCATGCTTCAAGACCGCGACAGTGCTGTTCTTCTGATGAAGCTCACCACGGAGGTTTAAAGTTGCGGGAGCCACGTAGGCGTCCCCCCAGGAATCGCTCGGCTGTACGCCGCATCCAGCTAGCACCAGAAGAGCAATCAGGAGAGTGCTGGAAGCGGCCAGGCGCAGCAAAATCGAATGCATTTCGCGGGATGGCGTAACGGAGATAGTCTAGCGCGAGCGGAAATCGGATTTGGGCATGAGCTAGGTGAGCAGTCGCGCGATCTCTTTCAGAATGCAGCGGTCCATCACTACCGCCACGCCTGCCGCTTCGGCCTTCTGAGCGGCCTCCTGGTTCACGATTCCTTCCTGCATCCAGATGCAACGAGTTCCCTTCGCCAGGGCGTCGTCCACTACGGGCGGAATGTGCTCGGAGCGGCGAAATACGTCGACAATATCGATGTTTTCCGGGACCTCGCCCAGGGTGGCGTAAGCTCTTTCGCCGAGCACGTCCTTTCCCTGCTCTTTCGGATTCACCGGGATGATGCGATAGCCTTGCCGCTGCAGGAACCGGGCCACGCCAAAGCTTGGCCTGGTTGGATTGTTAGTCAAGCCAACCACGGCAACCGTCTTTGACTCCTGCAAAAGCTTCTTCATGGTCGTGTCATTCATCGTCACTGCCTCCGTGCTGGCCATCTGCTGCCCGGGCTTTCTGCGAGCGAGGATCCTCCATCGCCAAGAGCTTTCGAAGTCGCGCCACTTCCGAGTTTGTAAGAGTGCGATAGGCGCCCGGTTTGAGAGTGCCCAGTTCCAGAAAACCGATCTTCACGCGCTTCAATTTTTCCACCAGAAAACCCAGGTGCTTGAACATGATCCGGATTTGGTTTTGCCGGCCTTCAATCAAGCGTACTTCGTACCAGGGATTCAAGCTTTTGCGAATGAGCTTCAGGCCAGCTGGCGCAGTCTTGCGTCCGTGCATTGGGATGCCTCGCCGGAACTGCTCTTCTTGCTCCGTGGTCAGAATACCGGTCACTTTAGCAAGATAGGTCTTCGGTATGTTGCTGGCCGGCGACATCAGCTTATTTGCAAAATCACCATCGTTGGTCATCAGCAGCAAGCCTTCGCTGGCATAATCCAGGCGTCCAACTGGATAGATACGCTCAGGGAAGTGTTTGAAGAATTTCATTACCGTCTCACGTCCTTGCGGATCGCTAACAGTGGTGACGCAATTCTTTGGCTTGTGAAACGCCAAATATACGTGATGCTTCGGAGCCGTGAGCACACGGCCATCTACCTTTACGCGGTCGGCTTCCACATCAGCCTTTGAGCCCAGTTCCGTGACGGTCTTTCCGTTCACCGAGACTCGGCCGGCCAGGATTAAGTCCTCCGCCTTTCGCCTACTCGCTATGCCGGCATGCGCGAGGATTTTCTGTAGTCGCTCCTCAGCCATTTATGTGCGAATCGTTCGCCCCTTCTGTTTCATTTGCCTCTTTCGTTTGGCTCGCTTCCAGTTGAGGCGGTGTGGGCTCGGCCGCAGGTACCGGCGGAAACTCTTCGCCAGCAACGGCGTTCTCTTCTCCGTCGCTCATAGCAATCCGGCCGAGTTCTTCAAACTCCTTCAAGGTCGGCAGCTCCGCAAGGGAACTTAAACCGAACTGAATGAGAAATTCGCGAGTCGTCTTATATAGAATCGGCTTACCCAGGACGTTTTTTCTGCCCGCCGCCGCGATCAGCTTACGGTCGAGAAGCGTCTTCAGGACTCCAGCACCTTGCACGCCACGAACTTCCATAATTTCAGGCGCGGTAATGGGCTGCTTATACGCGATAACGGCCAACGTTTCCAGGGCGGGAAGAGACAGTTTCAGAGGCGGCTGCAGCTTCTTAACGAAGCTTCGTATGGACTCGTGATATTCAGGCTTGGTGGCCATCTTGTAGCCCCCCGCCAACTCCCGCACAGACAGACCGCGGGATGGCACGGCGTAGTCAGCTACCAGATCGCTCAAAATCTGTTTCACGCGATCGAGCGGCTGTTCGACGGCCGCAGCGATCTGCTCCGGACTTAACGGTTCATCCGTAATGTAGATGGCGGCCTCGATCACGGCTTTCAACGCAGCCGAATCGTCCTCGGCCGAGGGCGGCTGCGTCATCGCTTCCGCAATAAGCACCACCTCTTCCCTGCTGGCAGGCTCCAGCCCCGAGGATGGCTCTACATCGGAGACGATTTCCGGTTCAAGTGGCGTCTCACTTTGCTCTTCCACTTCCTGCATGCTTCCGATTATCGATATTCCTGTTCTACGGTAGCGAGCTCTTCCTGCGATTCAGGCAGGTCTTCAAACTGCGATCCTCGTCGCAAGCCAATTTCGCCAAATGCCTCGCCCTGCATCAGCTCTATCGCTTGCCGTTTCACCAGCTCCAGGATAGCGAGGAATAAACAAATCATGGCACGCGCGCTGCATTGGCGTTCGAATAGTTCCGTCGCCGAAAGCAGCTCCGGGCGTCTTCCCTGCCGAAGTTGATGCTGGATCAGTTGCATCATATCGGGAACGCTAACATCCTCCCGGCCAACTTCATAGATGGGCCGGTTCTTGGCGCGCTCCAGAACAGCTTGTAGCGTCTTCACCAAATCGAACATAGTCACGGCCAGACCCGGTCCTTCGTCTTCGGCCAGATAGTTATCAATCTGGGGGTTGGACCAGATAGCCTCTTCGATCAGGCGTTTTTGCTGCAGCATTTCGGCAGCGTTCTTGAAGCGTTCATGCTCGATCAAACGCTCCACTAGTTCCTGACGCGGATCTTCTTCAGGCGAGATCTTCGCCAATTCGGGATCCTGCGGCAACAACATCTTGCTCTTGATATAAATGAGCGACGCCGCCATGTAGACGAACTCCGAACTCAACTCGATGTCGAGCTCTATGGCCCGTTGCATGTAGTCGAGATACTGAGCCGTAATGCGCGCGATCGGAATGTCGTAGATGTTGATTTGCTGTTTGCGAATCAAGTCCAGCAGGAGGTCGAGTGGACCCTCGTACTGCTCCAGGCTGAACTGCAACTGCATTGACACTAGCTACACCATAGCATGCAAAATAGGGGTTTCGGTCGCGTGAATCACGGCGTGGTGCGTCTCAAAATGCGAGACCGCAGGGTCTTCCGCTTAGCTTTCGGCTTTCCCGCTATTTGCGAACTGTCCCGGGCTCTACGCGGGTTGCAACGTGTTTATCGTTAAGGGCCGTTGTGCTTCGTAAGCCGCGATGGCCGATTCCTGCTTCAAAATGTACCCGAGCTCGTCCACACCTTCCAGCATGCAGTACCTTGCAAAGCTATCAACCGGGAACGATACCGCGGAGCCATCGGGCAGCATTAGGTTCTCATGTTCCAGATCCACCGTTACCGTGACGGCGGGGTCTTTCGCGACTGCTTGAAACAACGCAATGTGGGCGTCGCGCGGCACGATGATCGGCAGCAACGAGTTCTTCACAGCGTTGCCCTTAAAAATATCGGCAAACGAAGTGCTGATCACGGCGCGAAACCCGTACTGCGTCAACGCCCATGGCGCATGTTCTCGCGAACTTCCGCATCCGAAATTATCGCCGGCCAATAACACTCGGGCCGCATGGCCCTCGGGCTTATTCAAGATAAAGTCGGGACGCGGATTCCCCTTTTCGTCGTAGCGCCAGTCACAGAAAAGCGAGTCGCCCAAACCAGCCTTCGAGATCGTCTTCAGGAATCGCGCTGGAATGATCTGGTCAGTATCGATGTTGTCTATCGGCAGCGGCGCAAGGCGGCTGGTGAAAGTTGTGAATTTTTCCATTGATGTGCGCTCTTCTATAACATGGTCCGGACATCGGTGACGACGCCGGTTACGGCACTGGCCGCGGCTGTCAGCGGACTGGCTAAGAACGTACGACCGCCCTTGCCTTGCCGTCCTTCGAAATTGCGGTTGCTGGTGGATACGCTGTATTCGCCAGGCTGTAATTGATCGCCGTTCATTGCGATGCACATCGAACAGCCGGCCTCGCGCCACTCGGCACCGGCTTCCATGAACACCCTGTCCAGGCCTTCTGCCTGCGCCTGCTCCTTAATTTGCTGCGATCCCGGCACGACCATCACGCGAACCTTCGGATTCACCTTGCGGCCTTTCAGCAATTGCGCGGCAGCTCGCAGATCGGAGATCCGCGAATTAGTGCAGCTTCCAATGAACACCACGTTCACAGGATGGCCCAGCAAGGGCTTGCCAGCGGGCAGATCCATATAGCGCAGGGCCTTCCCCAGGGACTCACGTTCCAGCACATCGCTGATCGACGTGGGATCGGGAACTGCCGCCGTGATCGGTATGCCCATGCCCGGATTGGTTCCAAAGGTAATCATCGGCTCCAGAGCGCTTGCATCAATATCGATTCGCTTATCGAACAGTGCTCCTTCATCGGTCGGCAGTTGCCGCCACAGGCGCAGAGCCTGTTCCCATTCGGCACTCTTCGGTGCATACGGCCGGCCTGCCAAATACTGGTAGGTCGTATCGTCGGGCGCAACCAGGCCTGCTCTTGCGCCGCCTTCGATGGACATATTGCAGATGGTCATGCGCTCCTCCATCGAAAGCGAACGAATGGCGGGGCCGGCATATTCGAATACCGATTGCGTACCGCCGCCGATACCGATCCGCGAGATCAGATGCAGAATAATGTCCTTCGCACCGACACCCGGCTTCAGCGCGCCGTCTACGCGTACTTCGTAAGTCTTGGAGCGTGTCTGCAGAAGGCACTGCGACGCCAGCACATGCTCCACCTGGCTGGTGCCGATGCCGAACGCCAGCGCGCCGAATGCGCCGTGGGTGGCCGTGTGGCTATCGCCGCAAACAACCGTCATGCCCGGTTGCGTCAATCCCTGCTCGGGACCGATCACGTGAACGATGCCCTGCTTGTTGCTGTGCAGGCCATAATACGGAATACCGAAGTCCCGGCAATTCTTCTCGAACTGCACCAACTGAGCTTCGGCTACTTTGTCGAGAATGGGAAGCGACCGATCATAAGTCGGAATGCTGTGGTCCGTTGTTCCGAATGTCAAATCCGGACGCCGCACTTTCAACCCGCGTTCGCGCAGGCCGGAGAACGCCTGTGGCGATGTGACCTCGTGCACCAGATGCAAATCAATATAGAGAAGCGTCGGCGCGCCTTCGCGCTCCGCTACGATGTGGTTGTCCCACACCTTCTCGATGATCGTTCGCGGCTTCACGGCCGCCCCATTTCCTTGTGACATATTTCTCTTTTCTATGCTGTGACGGTCTTTGCCGAGATCGCCTTGCACACCGCATCTCCTACTTCACTTGTGGTGGCAGGTTTGCCCGCCGGCCTTAGGTCGGCTGTCACGCGCCCGCTGTTGAGAACAGCTTCCGTTGCTTCGTTTACTGCTTTGGCTTCTTCCACGAGGCCAAAACTGTACTCCAACATGGCTGCAACCGATCCGATTGCGCCCAAAGGATTCGCTTTATTCTGGCCCGCAATGTCCGGCGCCGAGCCATGCACGGGTTCATAGAGACCGACCCAAGCACCCGACGGCCGTTGATGGCCGATAGAGGCGGAGGGCAGCATGCCGATGGAGCCGGCCAGCACCGCGCCCTCATCACTCAAAATATCGCCGAACAAATTTTCCGTCAGAACGACATCGAACCGTTTCGGGTTCAGCACGAGTTGCATCGCGCAATTATCGACGAGCAGATGATCCAACGTGACATCGGAATACTGCGCAGCGACTTCCGTCACGACTCGCCGCCACAACTGTGAATTTTCCAGCACGTTCGACTTGTCGACGCTTGTTACTTTCTTGCGCCGCTTCCGGGCAAGCTGGAACGCCATGTGCGTCACGCGCTCAATCTCCGGCCGCGTATACACCATCGTGTTGACGGCCTTCTCTTCGCTGCCTGTTCCTGAGATTCCACGCGGAGTACCGTAATACAATCCGCCCGTCAGCTCACGCACGATAATCATGTCGGCGCCGTCTACGAGTTCGTTTTTTAACGGCGATCCATCGAGCAAAGCCTTGTATGAACGCACCGGCCTGAGGTTGGCAAAGACCTCCAGCGCCTTTCGGATTCCAAGCAATCCCCGCTCCGGGCGCTTCTCCGGCGGCGCGTTATCAAACTCGGGCAGACCCACCGCGCCCATCAAAGTGGCGTCGGCCTTCAATGCCAGCTCGCGCGTTTCGTCGGGAAAGGGATTTCCCGTTTTGTGGATCGCGATTCCGCCCAGCAGTCCTTCGCTTAACGCCAACTCGTGGCCGAAGTCACGCGCTACGTGCTTCAGCACTTTCACCGCTTCGCGCGCCACTTCCACGCCGATGCCGTCGCCCGGCAATACAAGAATATTCAGTTTCATGGATCTATTTAACAGTGGCTACCCGCGCGGTCACTTCTTGCACCAGAGTGACAATCTCGTCGTTGCGGACCCCTTTTTTATTATCGGCAAGTTCGGTAAACAGGCGGTACACTTCGTCCAGTTCTTCCCGGGTGAGCTGAAAGCCCAAATCTTCCGCGCGTTTTTTTAACGCATGGCGCCCACTGTGTTTCCCCAGCACCAGACGGCTCTCCGGCACGCCTACGCTGGCCGGGCTCACAATCTCGTAGGTCGACTTTTCTTTCAGGTAGCCGTCCTGGTGAATGCCTGCCTCGTGCGCGAAAGCGTTGTCTCCAACAATCGCTTTGTTCGGCTGCGGCCCGAAGCAGATCATGCTCGTCAATGCCTGGCTCGCCGCGTATAACTTCTCCGTATGAATCTTGGTCTGGAAAGGCAGCCGGTCCTGGCGCGTCTTGATTGCAACCACCACTTCCTCCAGCGCCGCGTTGCCCGCGCGTTCGCCGATGCCGTTGATCGTGCATTCCACCTGTCTTGCACCCGCCTTGACCGCAGCGAGTGAATTTGCCACCGCCAGCCCCAAGTCATCATGGCAGTGGACGCTGACGATGGCGCGGTCTCCCAAGGCTCTCGCGATGCGGCCGATCAACTCCCCGTACTCGTCGGGCACCGAAAATCCGACCGTATCGGGCAGGTTCACCGTCCTCGCGCCCGCCTCCACGACGGCGCGGCTTACCTGCTCCAGATAATCCGGATCGGTCCTGGTCGCGTCTTCAGCCGAAAATTCCACGTCGTCGGTGTAATTTCTTGCTAATGTTACAGCCGCGACAGCATCATTTAATACCTGTTCCCGGGTCTTTTTCAGCTTATACTTAAGATGTATATCGCTTGTCGCTATAAATGTATGAATTCGCGGACGCTTTGCATGCTCCAATGCTTTTGCCGCACGTTCTACATCGAGTGTGCAAGCGCGAGCCAAAGCTGCTACTTGCACCCACGGAAACTCACGACTCACAGCATCTACAGCTTCAAAATCCCCTTCGGAAGCGATAGGAAAACCAGCCTCTAAGATGTCGACACCTAAATCCACTAAGTACCCGGCCATTTTCAACTTCTCGGGTTTGGTCATGCTGCACCCGGGCGACTGCTCACCGTCGCGTAACGTAGTATCAAAGATGTATACCCGGCTCAATGGTGTGGTTCCTTTCCTATAAACACTCCTATCGTAAAGCCGCCGACTAGATTATGCAAATTTATAGTTTTACGACCTTGCATAAGTTAAAATAATGGCATAAGTGCGACCGGGGCCCCGCAATGGAACTATATCCTCTTAAAGTCTTTCTAACCGTTGCTACGGAACGTAGCTTTTCGCGTGCAGGCGAGAAGCTGCTGCGAACACAACCTGCGATTTCCATTGCTATCCAGCGTCTGGAGAGCGATTTAAAGGAAAAGTTGATTGACCGCTCCGGGCGTGAACTCCTGCTGACCGACGCCGGCCGGCTTGTTCTTGATTACGCAAAACGCTTTCAGAACCTGGAATCTGACCTTGAGAACGCCCTTCGTGAACTGAAGGACAACTACGCCGGGCGCCTTGCCATCGGCGCAAATGAATCGACGACACTGTATCTTATCCAACACATTGAACAGTACCGCCGGATGTTCCCCAAGGTGAAAGTGCAGGTCCGCCGCAGCGAATCGAGCAAGATTCCCTCACATTTGCTGGACGGCGAACTGGAGCTTGGGGTTATCAGCTACGATCCCGGCGACGAGCATCTGGTCTCCCAGGTCATCTATACCGACCGTCTGACCTTTGTCGTATCGCCTGAGCATCGTTTCGCCAACCGCGAGGAGATTTCCATTACCGAACTCGATATGGAGACCTTCATTGCGCACAATGTACTGTCGCCATATCGCGACTTTGTGCTGCGCGAATTCCAGCGCCATAAGGTGCCTCTGAACATGGACGTGGAAATGCCGACGATCGAAACGATCCGGCGCCTGGTGCAGCATAATGAAGGCGTTTCTTTTCTGCCACGTATGTGCGTAGAGCAGGAAATTCAACAGAAATTACTGCACGAAATTCGGGTAAAAGAGCTGAATATCCAGCGCAAGATTCGCCTGGTTTATCCAGCCCGCCGGGCCCTCAGCCATGCCGCGCGCGCATTTCTGGAAGTAGTCAAGAAGGCAAGCCCCGAGCCGGAGTCGACACAGGCGCGGGCGTGAACCGAAAGCAGGTACAGTCTGTCGCCATCGTCGGAGGCGGCATTATCGGCATGTCCATTGCCTGGCGTTTAGCCAAGGCCGCCTTTTCGGTTGCAGTGATCGAGAAGAGTACCGTGGGTGGCGAAGCCAGTTGGGCAGGCGCTGGCATGCTGGCACCCGGCGGCGAAATCGACGAGCCCTCGCCCCTTGCGCCCCTCGCGATCGAGTCTCGTCAGCTTTATCGAGACTTCGTTCGTGAGTTGGAAGACGCATCCGGCCTGTTTATCGACTATCAGGAATGTGGCGGACTCGATTTGGCCTACTCGCAGGAGGAATGGCAGGCGCTTGAGGCGTGCGCAACTCGTCAGCTGGCGCTTGGTATCGAGTCAAAGCCACTCACAGCGAAGCAGGTAGGAAGCTTTTGGCCCCGCATTCGAACCGAAGGCCTGACCGGAGCACGCTTCTATCCGGGCGACGCCATCGTCAATCCGCGCGAAGTAGTGCTGGCTTTAGCAGCAGCCTGCCGCCAGCTGGGCGTAGCGGTAGTGCAGAACTGTGCCGTCGAAAGCCTCGCGGTGACAGATCAGGGTGTCGAATTGCAAACGGGCTGCGGGCGCGAATCTCACAGTTCTGCAGTGATCGCAGCGGGTGCCTGGAGCAGCAGCGTGGGTGTCACGGGCCTGCCCCCGCTACCTGCCGCCGAGCCGATAAAGGGGCATATCATCGGCTATCAGCAACCCGAACAGACCTGCAACACAATCGTGCGTTATGGCGGCAGTTACCTGCTGCAGCGAGCCAGCGGACTTCTCCTTGTGGGAGCTTCAATGGAGCGTGCCGGATTCGACCGCCAGATTCACCCGGACCGCGTCGCGGCTCTTGCATCCCAGGCGGCATTTATATTGCCCCACCTGGGCGAAACCGAGCCCACAGAAACATGGATCGGTTTCCGGCCGGGCAGCGACTCGCTTCATGTCGGACGCTGGCACTCAGACCGCCTCTATCTGGCATACGGCCATTTCCGCAATGGCATCCTGCTTGCGCCGCTGACGGCAGAACAGATCGTTGCCGAGATGAAAAGGTGCTCTAATCCGGCAGGCGACTAACTTGTCTTCGATGACAGCCATGCCGCTGCAATTAAGCACAACGAAATCGTAGCTGAAAAGATAAGCGGGGCCATGAAGAAGTACCTCCAAATAAGGATCGTCACAACCGCAAAACAAATTGCGAGCGCCCACGCCGGCCCGCGCATGAGACCTGCTGTATTTGCCGGAAGGCCTCCCAGATGCCATGCCAGCACCGCAGCGAACACGAGTGTGGCTGCGCCGTGTTTGGGCGACTGGAAATCCTCCCTGATGATCGTCAAACCAGCCGCGGTCATCGCCTGGCATCGGAAACGGTTCGGCTCTTTTGGACTTGGAAAATCCGGCGCGGCAAGCGCGGCCGTCCCGCTGTCCGCAGCAAGTTCGTGATTTGATCCGAACGATTAGTCGTAACAATCCGCTGTGGGGTGCTCCGCATATCCACGGGGAATTGCTGAAACTCGGGATCGAGATTACCGAGCCGACTGTCGCCAAATGTATGCTACGCCGGAGCAAGCCTCCGTCACAGACGTGGCGAACATTCCTGGACAATTAAGTGAAAAGCATGGTCGCCGTGGACTTTTCACTGTGCCGACGCTCCGGTTTCAAGTACTCTAGGCCTTCCCGGTGTTGGCACACGACCGCCGACGCATTCTCCAGTTGGCGTCACCGCTCATCCGACAGCGGAGTGGACCGTACAGC
Organism: Bryobacteraceae bacterium; assembly: GCA_035475295.1. GTDB lineage: Bacteria > Acidobacteriota > Terriglobia > Bryobacterales > Bryobacteraceae > Bog-105. The sequence continues at coordinate 557 of DATIMM010000091.1, read as the reverse complement.
AACTTCGGAATGCCTTTCCGTGGGACAGTGCGCCGCGTTATCTGCTGCACGACCGAGATCGGATCTTTGGTAAGGGCTCTATGGAGCAGGTGAAAGCCATAGGCATCAAGCAAGTGTTGTCAGCACCTCGCTCGCCCTGGCAACGTGCTTATGTGGAACGGCTCATCGGCTCGATTCGCGGCGAATGGCTCGACTATGTGGTTGTGTTCAACGAGAGCTCTCTGCGACGCGCCCTATCAGCTTATTGTGCCTATTATCATCATTGGAGAACTCACCTGTCTCTGGACAAGGAAGCCCCGGAAAGGCGAAGAGTACAGCTGCCAATTTACGGTGAAATCATCGAGACCGCAGACATTGGCGGTCTGCATCATCAATAACATGAACGCCAAGCTGCGTGATCACGCTTTCCGCTTATACTAAAGGCGCAGTCCATAACAACGCTCCATAGTGACCGGTATCGTACGGTTTCTAACCTCGAGTTGTCCGATTCCGATTGCCTGGCAACCAACGTCATGCGATCACAAGCGCATGCATCGATGAATTCCTTTTCGCCCTTT
>DATIMM010000090.1:0-9097 GCA_035475295.1 Bryobacteraceae bacterium | reverse complement strand
TCGCAAACTGGACGATTGGGGCACATTGCGCGCCTGGGGCTGGGGCGCGAGCAGGGCTTTAGATTATTTCGAGACCGACAAAGCGGTGGATGCGAAGAGGGTCGGTATTGAAGGCCATTCGCGGTATGGCAAAGCGGCGCTGGTTACGATGGCGTATGACCCGCGCTTCGCAATTGCTTACGTCAGTTCCTCGGGGGAGGGAGGCGCGAAGCTCAACCGGCGCGATTTTGGCGAGCGGCTGGAGAACGTCGCGGCTCCGAATGAATACCATTGGATGGCCGGAAACTTTTTGAAGTATGCCGGCCCGCTGACTGCGAATGACCTGCCCGTGGATGCGCACGAACTGATTGCATTGTGCGCGCCGCGGCCTGTGTTTATCGGGGCCGGAGCGACAAAGGGAGATGGCTGGGCCGATGCAAAAGGCATGTTTCTAGCGGAAGTGGCGGCCGGGCCTGTGTATCAACTGCTGGGCAAGAAAGGCCTGGGAACGAGCACGTGGCCTCCGATTGAAACGCCACTGATAGACGGTGACTTGGGATTTCGGCAGCACAGTGGGGGACATACGCCAGCACCGAACTGGCCGACGTTTCTCGCGTTTGCGGAACGTTACCTACGAGGTCCAGAACCGGCGAAATAGGGAGGAGCCGGTTTGGGATCGCAGGTCAATGTGTCAGAAGCGTTTGCATTTCGTCCCTTTGCCCCTGGAGATCATTCATTGTTCTCTTGCTGGCTAGGCGGCCCATGCCAAAGTACATCACGACTGGATAGATGAGTCCCAACGTGAGGGCGATCCAAAGGCTCCGGGTCGGAATCCAGAAACCGTAGGCGAGAGCGATAAAGCCGATCATACGCGCTCCATTCTCGAACAGAGTCAAGCGCTTCAGAAAGATTTGTTCGGTATCAAACCAGTATAGGGAGATTCCTACGTCTTGCGTTCCGCTGCGCAGATGATGGAGGTATCTGGATAGCTGCCTGTTTCGATACAGGAGAAGTAGCGCGGCTCCGAGCTGGGTACAAAACAGGATCGCTAAACCAGGCCATAACGTGGGCCACTGCGTTCGCCAGAGAAGAACAGCAATCAAGAGAGCCATGAGGGCGGCGAACCGGAGTCGTTTGGCGTGGCGGGTATGCGCGAGAGCCACAAGGGATGAGAATCGTTCGGAGGCGCTCTGCATGGAACCAGTGTATAGGGATGGCGCACGTGGAGGTTGCGCGCTATTGCCACTTCTACGTCATGCCTAGCGGGATGAGAGCAGAAGGACTCTTCTGGTGAGTTCAGCGGCCGCTCCAAATAGCAGGTGAGCGGCAAAGGCGCTGGCGTGAGAACGGATGCTGCGGGCGAACGGGTTTGAGAGACCGGAGAGCGAGATGGGAAGCTCGTCTCCCAGAAGCCACACCCCGGTGCCGAACAGAGTACCGTAACCGGCTTTCAGGGGCGGCCATTTTGGGGCGGAGATGGCGTACCCTGCTCCGGCGAAAGCACCGTATCCGTAGTGGAGAAGAAGCGCGAGGCGTAGCGCGTCTTTTTCTGGCAGAGTGCGGCGTATGAAGAAGTTCGTCAGGACGTTTGCGGACTTTAGATCGGCTTCTTCATCAAGGCCATAAACCCCATCACGGGGGCTTGCCGCGTAATGCATATTCCAGGCGGTTCGGAACTGCTGCATAGCGTAGGCGCCCACAAGTCCGGCAACCGCCCCCACCACTGCCCTCTTCGCAATAGTCATGCAAACACTTAGATGCTGCTCACTTAGTACGAGAGTTGCTTTCCGTTTCAGGAAGGAGCCTCGACTGGCGCTGGGTATTGTACGAGGTGATCGGGATGACACGACAGCGTCTAACGGCGGAGGCAATCGGATGGATGCACAAGCAGATAGTGGGAACAATGCACTAAAGTGCGCGCGCGGGCTGGGATGGTTCAGCATTGGGCTAGGCGCTGCGGAGCTCTTTCTGCCGGGACAGTTAGGCCGTTTGATCGGTGTACGCGGTCATCACAATCTGATCCGGGCGATGGGCGTACGCGAGATTGCGGCGGGCATTGCCGTACTGCTGGAGAAGAAGCCAGTGTATTCGTTGGCGAACCGCGTGGCCGGCGATGCAGTGGACCTGTCGCTGCTTGGCGCCGCGATGGCATCGTCGAATTCCTGCAAGGGACGGGTCGGCGCGGCTCTGGGCGCGGTGGCGGGTGTGACGGCCCTCGACGTGATTTGCACGATGCGGTTGGGCAAGGCGGCCCACGCGATCAGCACAACAGCCACGGTGGCGGTAAATAAAACTCCCGAAGAGTGCTACCGGTTTTGGCGCGACTTCGAGAAGCTGCCTCAATTTATGGAGCATCTGCAATCAGTCCACGTCACAGGCGACAATCGATCGCACTGGGTCGCGAAGGCGCCAGCGGGATTGACCGCGGAGTGGGACGCGGAGCTGATCCGGGACACGCCGGAGCGCATCGAGTGGCGCTCGCTCCCAGGGGCCGATGTCGATAACACAGGCTCGGTGGAGTTCCGGCGCGCGCCAGCAGGACACGGCACGATCATCAAGGCTTCGATTGAGTACAAGCTTCCAGCGGGCCAGGTAGGCGCCGCCGTTGCATCGCTATTTGGACGGGAGCCGAGGATGCAGACGAGGTCCGACCTCAAGCGGTTTAAGGCCGTGATTGAGACGGGCGAGGTTCCGACGATTATTGGGCAGAGCTCAGGACGGCATTTCTCACGCACTTAGGGCAGAGAAGGAGAATATGAAAGCAAACTGTTGGTACGGCAAACACAAGCTGGAAGTAAAAGAAGTTCCCGATCCGAAAATTTTAAATCCCCGTGACGCCATTGTGAAAATTACACTTACGGCGATCTGCGGATCAGACCTGCATCTTTATGACGGATTCATTCCAACCATGCGCCATGGCGACATTCTGGGCCATGAATTTATGGGCGTGGTGGTTGAAGTCGGGAGCGGAGTCCGTAATCTGAAGATTGGCGACCGCGTGGTGGTTCCATTTACGATCTCGTGCGGGAGTTGTTTCTCTTGTGAACGGAAGCTGTATTCGTTGTGCGAGAACTCCAACCCGAATTCGTGGATGGCGGAGAAGTTGTGGGGCCATTCACCGTGCGGCATCTTCGGTTATTCGCATCTGGTGGGCGGCTATGCGGGTGGACAGGCGCAGTACGCGCGCGTACCGTACGCAGATGTGGGGCCGCTGAAAGTTCCGGAGAGCCTGACGGATGAGCAGGTGTTGTTTCTTTCGGACATTTTTCCGACGGCTTATATGGCGGCGGAGAACTGCAACATTCAGCCGGGCGATACGGTCGCGATTTGGGGATGCGGTCCGGTGGGATTGCTGGCGATTCGATGCGCCTATTTGTTAGGCGCCGAAAGAGTGGTTGCTATCGATCGAGTGCCGGAGCGGCTTCGCATGGCACGGGAAAAGGGCCGAGCGGAGACGATCAACTACGAGCAGCAAAGCGTCCAGGGCACGCTACGGGAGATGACCGGCGGGCGCGGCCCCGACTCCTGCATAGACGCCGTGGGCATGGAGGCCCATATTCAAGGGCCGCTCTACGGCTATGATCGCGTGAAGCAGGCTTTGATGATGGAAACAGGCCGGCCGATTGCTTTGCGGGAAGCGATTATGGCTTGCCGCAATGGCGGGACGTTGTCGGTGCCGGGCGTGTATGGAGGATTGCTGGACAAGATCCCATTCGGCTCGATCATGAACCGCGCTTTGACGCTTAAGACGGGGCAGACTCATATGCAGCGTTACATGCAGCCGCTGCTGGAGAGAATAGAACGAGGCGAGATCGATCCGTCATTTGTGATAACTCACCGGTTGCGCCTGCAGGACGCTCCGGGGGCATACAAGACGTTCAGAGATAAACAGGACGAGTGTATTAAGGTCGTGTTGAATCCGAACTAAGGAGCTCCAGTCGCGGTAACGAGAGCAATCGCGAATCCGTCGTAGCCCTTGCTGCCCACGGTTTGCAGGGCTGTCGCGGTTACACGCTGTTCGGTAGCAAGCATTTCAAACAGGCGGCGTGCTCCAGCAATGTCCGGGTCCTGGTTACCGGGTTCGACGATTGCTCCTTTACGCACGATGTTGTCGACGATGATGAGACTGCCCGGACGGGATAGCTTCAGCGCCCAGGCAAGATAGTCCGGCATGCTGGGTTTGTCGGCGTCGATAAAGATGAGGTCGAACGGGCCGCGGCCTTCGGCGGCGAGCTGCGGCAGGGTTTGCAGAGCGGGCCCAAGGCGCAGTTCGATGACATCGCCGAAGCCAGCCCGGGCGATATTGCCCCGTGCTACCTCTGCGTTCCTGGGGTTGGCTTCCAGGGTGATGATGCGACCGCCGGGCGGCAGGGCCCGCGCGAACCAAAGTGTGCTGTAGGCCCCAAGAGTGCCGATTTCCAGGATGTTACGAGCCCCGGCGAGCAGGGTCAAAAGGTGGAGCAGCTTTCCCTGGCTCGGGGTGACGTTGATCCCGGGGAGACCGGCCGCGGCGCTCGACTCGAGCGCCGCATCGAGAGTGGGATCGTGCGGTATGAGGTGATCGCAGATATAGCGATCGACGGCAGTCCATTGCTCCTGATTCATCCGGTCCTCTATCGCAAGCGCTTAGCTGATCTTCCATCCCTTGCGAACGAAGGGCTTCAGCAGTTTGTTGGCATCGGAGTTATTAGTGATCTTCATTTTCTCCGCGTCCCATTCGATTCTGGTATTGAGCTTGGTGGCAATGGCGCCCAGGGCGATCCATTCAGTAAACGGAGCCGACACGCTGAAATTGGAGCACGCCGGGACACCACCTTTGCAGGCGTTGATCCAATCGCGGTAGTGACCGGGCGAGCGAGGGATCATTTCGGGCGGGAACTCATAATCACGCATCTTTTCGACGGGCAGTAGACGGGTCCACTCGCCGTAGGTGCCGGTGGTGATCATGCCTTTGTCGCCAACGAAGAGACTGCCGTTGGTCCCTTTCGAAATCATGCTCATCCACTTATCGAGTTCCTGCTCGTGAGGAGTCCGCGGAGTCTGGGGAGCGCGACGGGGAGGCCGGGGGGCCGGTTCTTTCGGTGTGAAGAACTGCTCGGTGAAAACGCCGCCAATGATTTGGCGTTCGCGAGGCTGAAGGTCGGACTTGACGTCTCCCTGGCGGCTGCGGGGCAGGTCGCCGAGGATCTGATCGTGAGGCGCCGCCGAGAAAGTGGGCTGGTCCTCTCGCATACCGTCGTACCAGAAGATTTTCACGGGCGGCATGGATCCACGAGCAGGAAAGTCGAAGCGGACAACGGATTTCGCGGGGAAGTAACGCTCGGTGTTCCCCTCCTGATGGATGCACTCGACAGCGGTTGGAGCGCCAAGGCGGAGGGCCATATTGGGCGCGCCGAGGATGTGGCAGGCCATATCGCCGAGGGCACCGGAGCCGAAATCGTAGAAGCCGCGCCAGATAAAGGGAAGATAGTCTTCGCTGTAGGGCCGTTCCTTCGCGATGCCGAGCCACAGGTCCCAATCGAGATAGGAAGGCACGGGCGACGTGGCCGGGGCGGTGGTAATGCCCTGCGGCCAGACGGGGCGATTGGTCCAGGCATGGACTTCGGTAACGTTGCCGATCTCGCCGCACCAGATCATTTCGGCGCACTGGCGGGTCCCCTCGTTCGAGTAGCCCTGATTGCCCATTTGTGTGGCGACCTTGTATTTCTCGGCGGCTTTCATGAGGTCGCGGCATTCACTGACGGTGTGCGCGAGCGGCTTTTGCACGTAGACATGCTTGCCGCGTTCCATGGCGTGAATGGCCGCGGTGGCGTGCATGTGATCGGGAATAGTGACGATCACGGCATCGATATTGCCGGCTTCCTTCTCCAGCATCACGCGGAAGTCTTTGTACTTCGGCGCCTTCGGATACTGCTGAAAAATTCTTTCGGCGCGCTTGTCGTCCACGTCGCAGAGCGCCACGATGTTTTCTGTCTGGGCGCAAGCCTCGATGTCGCTTTCGGCTTTGCCGCCTGCTCCGATGGAGGCGATATTGAGCTTTTCGTTCGGTGATTTATAGCCCAGCTTTTTTAAAGAGGGCTGGCTGCCGAAGCCCGCTATTGGAACAGCGCCCGCCAGCAAGCTGCCGTAGAAAAAGTGTCTTCTCGTGATTCCGTCGGATTTCATGATTCGGGATTTGTTGTCTCCTCCTGAATCATATACCCGGGCAAATATGAGGAAATGAGGTAAGTCACTCGATCCGTCCTATACTCTTAAATAATTGCACCTAAGTTCATCCAGGCTGTCGGGCGCTGCTCCGGGCGGCTTTCGGGTAGGTTTGACCCGATATGGGAGTTCTCTGGTTCAAGGTGGAGGGATCGGGAATCGCTATGCCTCCACTCAGATGGGAACGAGTTCAACCTTTTTCTTTACGTTCCCTGCGGAGGAGGACGCCTAACGGATGCGCGATGCAAAACATTTGATCATTGTTGCGGAAGACAATGGGGGGGATACCTTTCTCATTCGGGAGGCGTTGCGGGAGCAGAAGTTCCCGTTCGCGATTGAGGCTGTTGAAGACGGCGAATCGATGCTTTCGCTGATCAACGATCTCAATTCGGACGAGAAGAAGCAGTGTCCCGACCTGATTGTATTGGATCTGAATCTGCCGAAGCGATCTGGCGAGGAGGTGTTTACACACCTGCGAAATAGCCAGCGGTGCGCCGAGACCCCAGTGATCGTCATCACGTCGTCGGATTCGCCCCAGGATCGCGAGCGCGCAACAAAATTGCGCCCATCGGCCTATTTCCGTAAGCCTTCAAACCTGGACAGCTTTATGGAGATCGGTACTCTTATCCGGCAGGTCCTGGACCCGCACTACCGAAAAGAGCCGCCCAATGGCGACCGCTCGCAGGAGTCGAAGTTTTAGTTTCTGACCGCCATCGGGGATGCCCAATCCGCAGGTAGCGAGCCAAGCGGGAGGAGCTGGCCTTTTTCGAGGTGGCGGACGGTGCGGGCGAACTTCGCCGCGTGCGGATCGTGCGTGACCATGACAACGGTCTTGTCAAATTCGCGATTCAGGCGCGTGAGCAGTGTCAGGACGTCCTCGGCGGCGGCGGCATCGAGATTTCCGGTCGGTTCGTCGGCCAGGATGAGGTCAGGATCGGTAACAATGGCGCGCGCTATCGCAACGCGTTGCTCCTGTCCACCGGATAGCTGCTTGGGAAGATGTCCCAGGCGATCGCCGAGCCCGACCAAGCCCAAAGCGGTCTTGGCGTGCTCGATCCGTTCCGTTTTATTCAGGTGAGTAAGCTTCAAAGGCAGCTCGACGTTTTCCAACGCCGTCAACACCGGGATGAGATTGAAGGATTGAAAGATGAAGCCGATGTGCTCGTTACGCCAGTGAGCGATCTGGCGGTCGTTCAGCTTTTGCAGATTGACGCCGAGGACTTCGATTTCCCCGCTAGTAGGCTTATCCATCGCGGCGATCAGATGCAGGAGCGTTGACTTCCCCGATCCCGAGGGACCCATCAGCGCGACGAAATCACCCTGTTCGATTTCGATATCGACATCGTCGAGCGCGGCCACATGAAATTCATCGCGCACGTATTCTTTGCTCAACTGGCGGGATCTGATGATGACGTCACTCATGTTTGCTTGCTCCTAAGCCTTGTTGCCTGGCTGTACTCGTTGTCCATCTTTCAGTCCGGCGGGAGGACTTACGATGAGCTCCTCGCCTCCGATCAGGCCGCTCTCGACCAAGACTCCTTTTTCGGAGGTCCCGGCCGTGGTGACGGCGCGCTTCCGGGCCCGTCCATTAAGGACCACGAACACGCTCCCGTTTTGAACAACGCCTTCGGGGACAATGACGAATTGCTTGCTACCCGACGCATCGGCCTGCGCCTGCCGTGGCAGATCGTTGTAGAATGCGACGGTCGCGTTCATATCGGGCCGAAGATAGCTATCGGGATTGAGGATTTTCACCTTCACCTGTACGGTGGCTTTCGCGCGGTCTGCTTCCGGTGAAACTTCATCGATGATGCCCTGATACTTTCGATCAGGGTAAGCGTCGGTAGTGACGGTTCCCTTCTGTCGTGGACCCAGCTTCGGAAAATCGTTTTGGCTTACGTCGAGCTCGACTTTGAGATCGTTCAGATCGGCCATCGTAACCAGATAGCCCTTGGCACCCTTATCGCCGACGAATCCGTTGGTGACAAACTCACCTTTCTCGACGTTACGGTCGAGGATGGTACCGGTAACGGGAGCGCGGATGATCGTGTTGTCCAGTTGGGTTTGAGCGTAATCGAAAGCGCCGCGTGCCTGTGCGATCTGGCCGCGCACCTGCTCGATTTCCTCCTTCCGCGGGCCAAGGACGGAGAGGTCGAGGCTCCGCTGAAGGCTAGCCACCCGCGCAAGGCTGCCGTCGTATTTTGCCTGCGCATCGTCGAGCGATTGTTTTGCAAGGACGCCTTCTTTGAAGAGTTGCTCCGTGCGGGCAAGAGAAACTTTGGCATTCTCCAGATCGGCCCTGGCCTCAGCGACATCGGCACGTGCTTTGGCGATCTCTTCCGGACGCGATCCATTTTGCAGCTCCTGCAGTTTGGCTTCGAGGCTGGCGAGCTGCCCTTGCTGCTGTAGCAATTGAGCCCGGTACTCGTCGTTTTCCAGACGCACGAGGACTTGCCCGGCTTTCACTTTGTCGCCCTTTTCAACACCGATCCATGCAACACGCCCAACCACTTTCGAGGCGACTTCGATTTTATGAGCCGCAACGATGTAGCCGGTAACCGTGAGGATGACAGGATCTCCCGCCGCAGAGGCGTTCGTGGCGGATTGAGCCTGGACAACGCGGACAGGAATCGCAGCGGTCGCCTTTTGATAACCCACAAAGGCGCCCACCAAGATCACTAAACAGACAACAGCGATGATGGCGTAGCGAACGATGGGAGTGGATGCGGGGGCAGGCCGGTTGGAACGGTCAATACGCAGACTTTTCAGTTCAGTTTGCATGATGTACTCCACTTGCCGGGCGATCAAACCTCGCGCAGAGCGGTCAGAATCTCCTTTTTGGCTGCCTGACGGGCCGGAAGAAGACCGCCAGCCGCGCCGAGAATAAGCGAAAGTATGATACCCACGGCCATGA
>DATIMM010000089.1:0-4120 GCA_035475295.1 Bryobacteraceae bacterium | reverse complement strand
CGCAAGCGACCAGCTCAGTGCTGGAAAGCCTGGAGAACCTGGAGCGTTCGGAACTGAATCGGCCCGAAGCCGGCGTCAGCTTTATATTCCGGAGTACGCACATCCAGTTGCGAGAGGGTATATGGGAGTTTCTGATCCTCGCCGGGCATTTGGCGATTGACCCTAATCCAATCGGACAGGCCCTCACCGCGGCAGAAGCGATTCGCAAGGCGGTGAGTATCGTCACGACGCTCGATCCAATGGAACTGATGGTGTCGAGTGCAATTCTCCGCGTAGTTCGCCGCAAGAATGAAGGCGGCAGGATCCTCGAAGTCAAAGAGGCGGACATCCAGGAGATCGAGAAGGAACTGAAGAACGCCGGGCTCCCTCCCCCCGCCAACATCGAGGATATCCTGAACCACCTGTGCCCTCGTGTCCTGGAGAAGGTATTTTACGAAGGTCGAGGACCCTATTACAAAGTCGTATTTTAGGGAGGGCGAGCCGCGAGGGCATATGGGACAACTCATCGTTACGATACCCAGGACCGCCGCCGGCGAGGTAGCTCTTCAGCACCTGCAAGGTCCGGGTGCAGATCGGTTCCGAATCAGTTACGTGGAGTCGCTCAGCGAACGCCTTCGCGGGCCGCGGCTGGACAGCGCCGGGGCAGTCGACCAGTTCGGCGAATCGTTTCATCTGCTCAACGTGCCCGAGGGAGAGGAACTGGTAGCCATCATCCGCCTTTCTCAATTCCACAACCAGCCGGAACCGCTCGGAATGCGCGGCAAAATCGATGCCGTCGAGCTGAATCAATCCGCGACACTCTCCGGAGCGAGCGTTCAACTGGATTCTGTCAACCACCCGGCGAATCTGGTGAACTTGAACGTCGCGGCCGCACATCAGAAAGGCGTAACGGGCAAGGATATCCGGGTAGCAGTGGTGGATACCGGGACCGACGGCCTCAGCTACATCCATGATTTCTATGATCTTCTCAATGCCGGAAACCAGCATCCGGGGAAGGCCGGCCAACTAGACCGCCACGGCCACGGCACTACAATGGCGTCGATTATTCACGCTGTTGCCGGCGACGCCGAGATCTGGCCCGTCCGGATCAGCGACAAAGGGACGCTTGCTATTTGGGATATCCTGGCGGGGATCTGCGTGGCCGCCATAGACTGCGCAGCCGACATCATCAGCCTGAGCCTGGGAGTTCCAGATCTCGGCGGTTCGCCTTGCCCCTGGTGCGGTTCCCTGGCCCACGTTCGCTCCCTGGCCTTTGAAAAACTGCTGGACGGGTTGGCTCAACGGAATGCGACCCGGCCGGTGTTCGTTGCGGCCACCGGCAACGATGGGCGCAGCACTGGTTTTCACTATCCCGCAGCCTATTCCATTGTAGCGGCTACGGGCTCGATCAACAGCAATGAGCACCGGTCACAATTCAGCAACTACGGCACTGCTGGTCACCGCAATTACTGGATGGCTCCCGGAGGAGAAACCCTGCCTGATCTCAAAACCGTAACGGAGCCGGTTGATAAGACCAATGGCAAAGACAACGCCGGAACCTCGGAAGCGACGGCCTACTCTGCAGGCATGCTCGCGTTATTTCGGTCGGAGGCCGCATACCGGAACAAAAACCGCCCCGATTTCCTGGATGCCATTGTTCAAAATCACTGCGTTCCACCATCGCACACCTCACCCGCTCCATCCGACTATGGCGCGGGAATTATTCGGTATTCGCAGCCGCCATCTCCTCTTCCGCCGCCGTTGCCACCCCCGAGTGCCGCCTCACAGATCGTGGATATGGGTTCGTTCGTACTGATCAAGGATTTGGTCCTGTCCAAGAGCAGATTGATCCGCTTAATCAATGTTCATAAGGAGCAACTTCGCGAGGACGATGATTTCTGATCCTCCGCCGTCGACCTTTTCAGCTTGCAGCGGCTTCGCTCGTACGTGCTGCCTGAACTCGGCAGTGGATGTAGCATTCGTGCGACCGTACTTACGGAAAAAGCGGGAACTCGCACTCGCACAGAACCGCCGGCCCGCCAGGAAATAACGGGCTTACCGTCAGGGCTTTCGTGAAGCGCTGTGCATTTGTCCCACACGTTATCCTGACCTTAGAATGGCCTTACGGCTTACCCCGCTAACGCTCCTGGCGCTGTGCCTGCTAACCGCGCAGACCACTCTCGCGTTTTCCGTCTTTGGTCCTGCTGCTGGAAGCGATTCGCAAACACCGCCACCGCTCACGTGTCCGGCTGGCGCGCCCTTGGGAGCTGTTGAGCTGAGTGTCCGGTCGCCCCAAAGCGCGGAAATGCTGCCGTTTCAGAACATAAACCATTTGAGCGAGGGCGACCGGCTCCTTTATACTCCGGTGCTGCGCTCGCACGAGAAGCGCCCCGGGGAGATAGCGCTCGTCCTGGTCCCGGCCAGGCGCGATCCTAATAACGAGCTGCTGATTGTGACCGACCCGAAATCGGCCGATAAGCCGCAGAGCTGGAAGATTCCGGAGACCATTTCGCTGGCGGCTTTCGTGTACGGACCGCAGGGCCTCAGCAAAAAGAAGGTGCGCGGCTTTTTATCGCAGGATGATCTCTTGATTGCTCAGCTTGCGGATTACGCCGAGAAGACTGCCCAGACCGAGGCCCTGATCGAAACCCTCGAAAACAGCGGCAGCTCCTCGGCAAGTGTAAATGCGGCACTCACCGGATTCGCATCCCAATACGGCCTGTCTGTACAACTTGACAAAGCCGCTCCGCCCGGATTGCAAGCCCAGACGCTATTCGCGACCATGAATCCTCAATTGGCGACGTACAACCCGCTCGCCAGTTCGACAGCGCAGAGAGTCGGTCAAACCGCGAGTCTCGCAACAGCCGCGGCGACCTTGTTCTTCGGCAGTCCCATCGGCCTGGCGGCAGGCGGTACCGCGATGCTGCTTGATCTGCGCGCCATCGCTTTTCCTGGAACGCAGTTTCGATCGTCTTTTGCGCAATCCATTCCTGCGCCCGCAACCGGCGTGAATCTCTGCGGGCAGCGCGCGCCTGCCCCTCCGCACACAAGAGTCGCCTATATTTGGGCAAGCCGGATTCCAAACACACCCACGCCCGCTATCCGCATAGGAAGAGCGAATTTCGTCCCGCTGCACGAAAAATCACCCATTCCGGTTGACGTGCCGGACCTGCAATGGAAGTACTTACAGCGCGCACGAGACTGGAGCCTGAAAAATTCTGACGGCGTTCGTGTGCCGGTAAAGATTCTAAAGCTGGGAAACCAGAAAGCGCTTGAAGTTGATCTCGAAAAGGCCAACCTGAGGCCCGCCGCGTATCGGCTTACCGGCTATTGGGACTGGACTCCATTTGAGGCCAGCGGCGAAGTGAATGTGCATCCGTTAAGCAATTTCAGGAATGCGAAATTGGAGCCCGAATCACAAGACAAGCTGGTTGCCAAGGCCGGCAAAATCCCCGTGACCCTGAGCGGAGATGATTTTGAGTTCGCCGACAAAGTGGAGTTCAAGAAAGTGGGCGATGAGTTCGCGATGGCGGAACCGCTTCGCTTTCTCCTCCCGAAAGGTCTTCGCGAGGGACCGCAGACCCGCATGGATGTTCAGATTGACACCGCCGCTCTCGACCCCGGCCCATACGAACTGCTGGTGTATCAACAGGACGGTAAGAGCCACCCCGTCAATTTCCGTGTTCTTCCCGATTTGCCAGTGATTGAAAACTTGCCCATTCTTGTCAATCAGGGCGCGGCTGAGCAGCATTACGAATTGAAGGGTCAACGCCTGAATCTGATTACAAGGCTGGATGCGCCGGGCGCGGCGCTGAGTCTCGGATCTGAATCTGCAAACGGCACGGAGCGAAATGTCACGGTGCAGTTGAGGTCGAACGCCCAGCCGGGAACAACCTTCCCTTTGCATGCGTTTTTTACAGACCGCAGCGCGCCCATTGTCTTAACAGACGCGCTCCAGGTTACCGGGCCGCTGCCGGTAATCGCCAGTTCGAAGCTATCTTTGCCAACCGGCATGGAGATTTCCCTGCTTCCAACCGAATTTCCAGCCGGCTATACGCTGGGAGCCCTACTCGACGTCAAGAACATCCAGCCGGGAAGTGTTCTCAAACTGGTCTGCGCCGATGGCGGCGGCGCGCGCGCA
>DATIMM010000088.1:0-41903 GCA_035475295.1 Bryobacteraceae bacterium | reverse complement strand
CCGTGTATTTGCCCATCTACATGCGGTCCGGATTTCGCATGTAGGACGTGAGTTTCTTAAAGGCATTCCACGGTTTGATACAGGGGCGTCACCTGGCCGGAAGGAACTGATGGAGGCAATGCGCGCTTCGGGGACCGCTGTGGAGAGACGGCTGGCACAAATCCTCGAAAAGGGAGATCGCATTAAGAGCCGGCCAGGTATTATTTTGTTGGGCTACTTGATCGCACATGAGTCGCATCATCGCGGACAAGTCATTCTGGCGCTGAAGCAGTCAGGCGTGCGGATGCCCGAAGAAGCGCGATTCGGGATTTGGGAGCATTGGTTTCGCCCTCGCCTGACAGCTGAGCTATAGGGCCGGGCATGCCTTCTGCCGACTACTTTCCTCTTGCGCCCATGGCGGTGCGTAGCTTGCGCTCGTTCTCATCGCTCCAGTAGGAGGCTCTAAGTTCGAGAAAGACGGTGGTGTAGGGAATCGTCATGTTCGTTTTGATGATGAGGACGCGGAAGTCACGGCTTACCTGACTGAGCTTGGCAATGATCTGATCGTGCAGCATCGGCTGCTGAGTGCTGCCTCTGAGTAGGGCTGTCAACTGCCGGCGATAGGCGGAGACTCCGGGCGCATCCTTGTCGTTGAGGAACTGAAGCTCTTTATCGATGTGAACAATGGGTCTGACGTGCTGAGAGGCCGAGATGCTGGCGAGGACCTGCTGTACTACGTCGATTTGATTTGCTCCGGAGACGATCGTCTCGATGCCGCTACTGGTTTGAGCGGGATAAGCGGAATCGGCGATGACGATCCAGTTTCGATGACCGTACAGCGGGAGTCGCTGTTGAAGTATTTCCTTCCAGTTTCCCCCGGTATCGGCCCTTCCGCTTGCTCCACAAAGAGGGACAGCAGCGAAGAGAACGGCTAATAAGGCGAACCTGTATCGGAGTTTCATCAGTGGTTCTATTGAAGATACTATGCTGTTGGAGTGACTGACGACAAAAGTTCCCGGCGATCATTTCTGGAGAGAGCAGCGCTGGCGATGGCGGGAACGGCAGCAGTCCAGCCTGCCTCGGCAACTGCTTCGGCTGAACAGCCCACCGGGCGGGAAGAATACAGCGAGATACCGAACGGCAGCGGTGCGGTTGCGTATCCACGGGTGTTCACCGGGCGACACCTGAAGATGATTGCTTTTCCCTTGGGCGGAGTAGGCGCGGGCAGCATCAGCCTGGGTGGACGCGGACAACTTCGGGATTGGGAGATCTTCAACAGAGCCGATAAGGGCAACGAACTTTCGTATGCTTTGCCGTCCATCTGGTGTCAGCAGGAAGGTGGTCCGGCTGTGGCGCGGGTGTTGGAAGCGCGTTATGAGCCGCCCTACGAAGGCCAAGATGGTTTAGGCGCGCAGAATGCGCCTGGATTGTCGCGACTGGAGTCGGCCCGCTTCACGGGCGAGTATCCGTTTGCGCGAATCGATTTCCAGGATGAGGCGCTGCCGGTAAGCGTCTCGCTGGAGGCGTTTACGCCGTTTATTCCGCACCAGCCGGACGACTCTGGACTGCCAGTTGCGATTCTGCGATACCGGGTGAAGAATGCAGGATCACGAGCAACGCGCGTGTCTATTGCATGGTCGATTGAGAATCCGGTGCATGCGCCGAAAAGGCCTGTGGGCGCTGCGGAGGCACAACAGGATACAAGAAAGAATGAGTTTCGCGAAGGTTTGGGACTGAACGCGTTGATCATGACGAACCCGGGACTTTCCCCTACGGATTCGTTTCATGGCAGTTTTGTTCTCGGTGCTAATCAGGACCAAGGAAGCGAACTGAGCCACTTGACTGGCTGGCCGAAGGGCCGATGGTGGAATTCGCCGCTTTTGTTTTGGGACGACTTCTCGGCGGATGGCAAGCTGGGACCTGATACCGCGCAAACAAGTCCCGTGGGCGCACTGTGTTTGACGCGCAATATCGCGCCGGGGCAATCAGAAAAGTTTGAGTTTTTATTGGCGTGGCATTTCCCGAATCGAACGCCGGCACGTTGCGGATGGACGGCTCCGAAAGGAGAGGAAGATACGGTGATCGGCAATTGGTATGCAACTCGCTTTCGGGATGCGTGGGAGGCCGCGGAGTATGCTGCCGCCAATTTGGCGGCGTTGGAAAAGAAGACCCGGCTTTTTGCGGATTCGCTGCGCGAGAGTACACTTCCCGCGACGGTGCGGGAGGCGGCTTCGGCCAACCTGTCGACACTTGCGACGCCGGTTTGCTTTCGTACGGCCGATGGAGAGTTCCACGGATTTGAAGGCATCAACGACAAGGTGGGATGCTGCTTCGGGAATTGTACGCATGTGTGGAACTACGAGACCGCGACAGCACATTTGTTTCCCACTCTGGCGCGGTCGCTTCGCAAATCCGCGTTCGGCTTTTCCATGGACGATGCAGGCGCAATGCATTTCCGCCAACTCTTGCCGGATGGGAAAGAGCGGAGCGGCTTCGCGGCGGCGGACGGGCAGATGGGACAAATTATCCACGCCTATCTGGATTGGAGTTTGTCGGGAGACCGGGAGTGGCTACAGAATCTGTGGCCTCGTATCAAGAAGGCGATTGAATTTGCGTGGGTGCCGGGCGGATGGGACGCGAACCGCGATGGCGTGATGGAAGGCGTACAGCACAACACGTACGATGTGGAGTTCTACGGGCCAAATCCGCAGTGCGGCATTTACTATCTGGCGGCCTTGCGTGCCGGGGAGGAGATGGCTTCGGTTTTGGGCGACGCGGAGTTTGCGCGCGAGTGTCGCAGGCTGTTTGAAAACGGCAGCCGCTGGATTGACGCGAACCTATTCAACGGGCAATTCTATGTGCAGCAGGTGAGAGCGTACAGGAACGATCAGATTGCGCCGGCGCTGCGGAGTTCCATGGGCGCCGAAGATCCCGAGCATCCCGAGTATCAGGTGGGAAAGGGATGCCTGGTGGATCAACTTGTCGGTCAGTACCTGGCAGAGGTTTGCGGACTGGGTCCGCTCGTCAGCGAAGAGAACATCCGAAAGACGCTGCAGTCCATTGATAAGTACAATCACAAACCGAGGCTGTACAAGCACGATTCGGTGCAGAGGACCTTTGCGCTGAATGACGAATCGGCGCTGGTGATCTGCGATTATGCGGCTGCCCCACGTCCGCGAATTCCGTTTCCTTATTTTGCCGAAGTGATGACGGGCTTTGAGTACACCGCGGCGACGCACATGCTCTATGAAGGCATGACCGCGGAGGGGCTCCGGTGCATCGAGAACATACGCATGCGCTATGACGGCGAGCGCCGAAATCCCTGGGACGAAGCAGAGTGCGGGCATCATTATGCACGGGCCATGGCGGCGTGGACTGGCGTTCTCGCGATGAGCGGCTTTCGGTATCAGGGCGGCCAGCAGCATCTGGCCGTAATGCCGAATACCTCGTTGCGGGAGTTTCGCTGTTTCTGGTCGACGGCGACGGGATGGGGTGTGTTCACACGGACCGAAGGGAATCCGCTTCGGGTGCAATTGAGGGTTCACTCGGGAGTGCTGAAGTTTGGGAGCTGCGAGATCAAGGCCGGTTCGGGCACATCCCACGCGACCTACCAAGGGAATCCGGTGAGCCATCAAGCGGAAGCGACGAAAAACGGCGTAGCGTTCCGTTTCCAGCAGCCGGTGCGGGTGGGCGAGGGCGAAGAGTTCCTGATGGAAGTAGCCGGCTAACGCGGCTTTAGCGGATGCAGCTTATGCGTTGGATGGCGGTTGCGCGGCCGGTGATTTCGTCCGCTTTGATGACAACGCCGTGCAGTTCGATACCGCTCTTGGCGGCTTCCATGCGGGTCGAGAGGCCGGTGAGAAACCGGTTCATGATGTTGGTCTTTTCCACGCCGATGACGGAATCGTACGGGCCGGTCATGCCAGCATCGGTTTGGTAAGCGAGGCCTCCGGCAAGAACGCGCGAGTCGGCCGTTGGGACATGCGTATGCGTGCCGATCATGGCGGTTGCGCGCCCGTCCAAATGCCAACCCATGGCCACCTTTTCGCTGGTGACTTCAGCGTGAAAATCGACGAACCGAATCCTGATAGCGGGATCCAAGTCCGCGAGGATCTCATCCGCTTTACGGAAGGGACAATCGGTGTGAGCCATATACACACGACCTTGAAGATTGATGACGGCATACGGGATGCCGCTTTTTGTCGTGGCGGTGTAGACGCCCTTTCCGGGCGCACCCGAGGGATAATTGGCGGGCCGGAGAAGCTTCGGCTGACGATTGAGATAGTCGTAGATTTCGCGCTTATCGAAGCTATGATTGCCGCCCGTGAGCACGTCGATGCCAAGGCCAAGAAGTTCCTCTGCGATCAGGGGCGTGATCCCAAAGCCGCCGGCACTGTTTTCCGCATTAGCGATCGCTAGGTCGATGTTGAATTCACGGAGGAGATTACTCAGTTGCTCGGTAACGATTCCACGACCGCCAGAGGCGAAGATGTCACCGATGAAAAGTATATTCATCCAAAGGAAGGGAGGCTAAGTGTTCCCCGCGAGAGCTTCCGGCTTGGCCTCCGTCATTGACCCCCAAAATGGCAGGGGGGAATCCTCCGAGCGCCTTCAGGCTTCTCCATGGCTTCCAACAGGAGGCCGGAGCTTGCACACCAGCACTTAATTCGAGGCGGACTCCATGACATTGACTATCGGATCAATTTTTAGGAGACCCAGGAAGACGCTCTCGCGGGGAACGCTTAAAGGTTAGAATACCAGATCCCAGCCTCGTGTTGGCGAACAAAAGGGGAATGTCAGCGAAAAAGCCCGAAGGACTGCGGAGCCTAATTTCCCCGAAGGCGTTCCGCGATGTCCCGCTCCGCGACGGCCCCTTCTTTGATCACGCGCCAGTACGGTTCGGTGATGTCGACGGTAGTGGGGCCGGTGCCAGTGCACGAGCCGCCGTCGAGCACCAGATCGAGGCGTCCGTCCATAGTGGCAAACAGTTCGATTCCGCTGGAAATGGTAGGCTGTCCGGACATGTTTGCGCTGGTGGCGATCAGGGCGTGTCCTGTCTTTTCCACGATGGCGTTCAAAACCTTGGAGTTGGTGTGCCGCATGGCGAGGCGTCCCGTATTGCCCGTTACTTTTAAAGGAATCTTGGAGGCAGACGGAACGATCACGGTCAACGGGCCAGGCCAGAAATGGCGCGCGAGGATGTAGAAGCGGCTGCTGAGTTCCCTGGCCAGATCTTCGGCCATCATGATGTCTGAAATGGCAACGGGAAGGGAGCGGACGGTTTCCCGGCCCTTGGCTTCGAATACACGGCCGACCGTGTGCAGATTCAGCGGATCGGCGACCAGAGTATACAGGGCATCAGTGGGCACGCCGACAATTCGGCCGCGGGCTATTTCGAGAACCGCGCGGTCGATCGCCGCGGGATCCGGTTGATTGATATCAATGGGTATGAGGTCAGTTGCCACAGAAAGAGAAACGTTTCGACGTGCCCGCGCACGCACCAAGGTATTTCGTCAGTTTAGCGTTCACCAATTGCTTCGGCAACCTGAACAGCCATTTCGTAGCGGCCGAACGGCGCACTTAGCTGTACGCCTGCCACCATGGACCGGACGCGGCTGACCATCTCCTGGGCGATTTGGATGCCTTCTCCGCGGGCTTTTTCGGCGGTATCGGCGCGGCGCATGCGTTCCATATATTTTTCGGGGACGGGAACGCGCAGTTCGTTTACCATAAATTCCGCGTTGCGGAAGCTGGTGAGCGGCCAGATGCCGGCGATGATCGGAAGCTTGTATTGCTCTGTCTTTTTCAAAAAGGCTTCCAGCAGACCGAGATCGAAAACGGGCTGCGTAACGACATATTCCGCACCGGCTTCCACCTTCCACGCAAAACGGCGCAGTTCCTCGTCGATGTTCAAGGCACCGGGATTCGCGCCGACACCAATGAGCAGAGCGGTTTGGGAACCGATGGGGTTACCGCCGATATCGAGCCCTTGATTGAGATTGTTGGCGATGTTGGTGAGGCCGATAGCGTCAACATCGAACACGGCGCTCGCGTCGGGATAGGTGCCCATGCGAGGCGGATCACCCGTAATGCAGATGAGATTCCGCACTCCGGTGGTGTGCGCGCCGAGAAGCTCTGACTGGATACTGAGGATATTGCGGTCGCGGCAGCAGAAGTGAAGGACGGCTTCGATTTCGGCCTGGCGCTGAATGAGCTGGCAGGTGACCTGCGCGCTCAAGCGGGCACTGGCGCGGGGGCCATCGGGCACGTTAATGCAGTCGATGCCGTTATCGCGGCAGAGTCGGGCACCCGCGATTTCCTTCGAAGCGTCGATGCCGCGTGGCGGCAGAATTTCAACAAATGAGACGAACTTGCCAGCAGCCAGTTTTTCGCCGAGCTGCGATTTCTGCCCAACGGGCACTTTGGGGAGGCGCTTCACCTCGGGCTTGCTTTCGTCGACAGTAACGGCGGGCGAGATGGTGGCGCGGCGTTGAACCGGCTGGAGGGAACGCGCTTCGCTGCAGACCAGTTTGATGTGCTCCGGCGTGGTGCCGCAACAACCGCCGATGATGCGCACGCCTGCCTGAAGAAAGCGCCGCGAGTATTGCGCCACATATTCGGGCGACGCGAGATAGATGTTGCGGCCTTCGATGCGTGTGGGGAGACCGGCGTTGGGCATGGCGCTGAGTGGCTTTGCGGTGTGATGCGCCATTTTCTCCACTGTCTCCAGAACCACTTTCGGACCAGCCGAACAGTTCACGCCGATGACATCGACGGGCCATTGATTCAGACTCTCGGTGAATGTAGGCGTGCTGGTGCCGTCGCGGAGGTGACCTTCGTCATCGACGGTGACCTGCGCCACGATGACCATTTCGGGGCCAGCAGCCTCTCGAGCAGCAAAAATCGCCTCCCGCAGTTCATCGAGCTCGTAAAAGGTTTCCAGGATCAGCAGGTCGACTCCGGCCCCCACCAGTGCGTCGGCCTGCTCACGGAAGATCGCGCGAGCCTCGGCAAACGAGATGGGGCCAAGCGGCTCGATCGGGATCCCCAGGGGACCGATGGCGCCCGCGACGAATGCCTTGTTGCCGGCTGCCTCTCTTGCGAGCCGGACGCCAGCTTCGTTGATCGCCTTCAACTTTTCGCCAAACCCGAATGCCGTCAAACGAACCCGGTTTCCGCCGAAGGTATTGGTTTCCAGAATCTCCGCCCCGGCCTTGACGTATTCCTGATGGACCTCTTTCACCATCTGCGGCGCTGAAAGGTTCAACTCGTCGAAGCAGCGATTGATGAACACACCTTTCCCGTAAAGCATGGTGCCCATAGCGCCGTCGGCGACTACGATGCTTTCCTGGAGCTTTTTACGAAATTCAGTGAATCGGCTGGTTGCGAGTGGTTCAGCAATGGGCATGTGATCTGTTCTCCCAGCGCCCTTTATAGCGGGAGAGTATTGAGCAAAGTGTAACTTTCGCCGGGCTTCATGTCCAGCGTAGCTTGTTTGATGGCGGCTTACCGCTGGCAGCTGCTACAAAAGTATGTCGAGCGGCCCGCCTGACGAATCCGGTCGATACTGCTGCCGCAGGCCTGACATGGTTCACCGGCCCGCCCGTAGACCATGCGGCTGAAATCGTCACGATGGTTACGGTACCCGGCTGGAGTCCGGTAGGCTTTGTAGACCGATTGTACCGCGCCGCGAAGCACCTGCCGGATCGCGTGGTGTAAGCGGGCGATTTCGTCGGCTTCGAGCGCGTTCATGGCCCGGGTGGGCGCGACGCCCGCGCGAAACAGCACCTCGGCGGCATAGATGTTGCCGAGGCCGACCACTTTCGTCTGATCCATCAAAAAGAGCTTGGCGGGCAGTCGTGAGTTATGGGCCAAATCAGCCAAACGGGCGGCGGTAAAGGCGCGTGATAAAGGCTCAATACCGAGGTGGCCCAGCGTTTTCGCCATGTCCGCTTCGCTTCGAACCTGCAAGTGCCCAAGATTGCGGGAATCAACGAAACGGAGAACGTGTCCGGCAGATAGCTGCCATTCGACACGAACAAATGGCGGGTTTTCCTCGCCGGTGCCGATTCGCAGATCTCCGGTCATGCGGAGATGAACCCGAAGGACGCGATCTCGCGACAGATGCAGCATTATATTCTTGGCGCGACGCTCCGCCGAAACGATGGTGCGACCTTTGCAGGCGGCACTGAACTCTTCGGCTAATTGGGGGTTCACGGAAGAGGCCCGGCGCACCGTGACGGACCGGATGCGCGCACACTCGATTCCGTCTTCGACAAGGCCGTGGACGACGGCCTGCACTTCCGGCAGTTCAGGCATTCGCCGCCTGAAAGTCTTGTACGACCTGAAACTCTATCGGCTCGCCATCTTTCACTTTCAGAAGGTCGGCCGCACTCTGCTGATTCATGCCGATCTCCACAAGGCCCGAGCTGCCGAAGTAGGCGAAACAGAGTCCCGTGGTGGCATCGCCGAAGGTTTGAACCAGCTGATTAATCTCAAACCCGGCCAGGCGCAGGGCAAACGGCTGAGACGCGAGACCGGGAAAGTCGGCGGCTTTGAAATTGGTGATGATGTTTCCAAACCGGTCGACGCTTAAGACCGTACCCCGCCATAAATTTGGGCCCGTTTGGCGGGGAAACAGATCGGCATGTAAAACGGGCTGCGCGATCACGGGCCCTACGTCGTCGGGTTTCGCCGCACCGCAGGCGATCGCGGCGGCAGCGGGGGCGAAAATGTCACGACCGTGAAACGTGGCGGAAGGCGTGGGCAGCATAAGCGCCTCGTTCGATATTTCCCAGGTGATGGCGCGGGGGTCGCGGTGAAGGATGAGGCTGAGTACGCCGTTGTCGGGAGCGATGAAGAACTGATCGGCGGCCTCGACCAGCAGTGGCTTTCGCGGGGTCCCCACGCCTGGATCAACCACGACCACGTGCACGCTCCCGGTCGGGAAAAAAGGAGCGGCCTGGCTGATGGCGTACGCTCCGGCCAGGATGGAAAAGGGCCGGATTTCGTGCGAGATATCGACGATCTGCACACGGGGGCAGCGGCTCAGCAGGACCCCTTTCATCGTGCCTACATAATGGTCGGAAAGCCCGAAATCGGTGGTCAGGGTGATGACCGGGCGGGGCATCACGGGCGGAGCAGGACTGGGTTCAGACATGAATTGAGCAGCCAGCTCGTGCAACACATTGTCGAGAGCCATACGTTGATAGACTTGTATAAGTGATGCGGTCCGGTGCGGAACTGCCTCATCTTGTCCTTAGCACACATTCAGCCAGCGATTTCTCCGCGCAGCAGTTCATGCCGAGCTTGTACTTCGATCATAATGCGACCACATTTCTTGCGCCTGAAGTAGCGGAAGCATATGCGACTGCACTAAAGGAAGTTCACGGCAATGCGTCAAGTGTACACCGGGCGGGCCAGTTCGCCAGACAGCAGTTGGAGATGTCGCGCCGGCTCCTGGCCGAATCCTGGAACGCTTTCCCCCAGGAGGTTGTTTTCACCAGTGGCGGGACGGAGTCGAATAATCTGGCGCTGTTCGGGCTGGTGAGGGCCGTGCCGGGGGAACGGAAGCACGTCGTGACCACCGCGATAGAGCATCCCTCCATACTGGAGTGCTGCCGACAACTCGAGCGGGAAGGGGTTACAGCTTCGTATACGGGCGTAACTGGTGGCGGTGTTGTAGACACCGAGGCTATTCGGCGCGAAATCCGGCCCGAGACCGTGCTGGTTTCTGTTATGCACGCCAATAACGAGACCGGGGTGATTCAGCCGGTTGCCGAGCTTGCATCGGTGGTGCGGGGACTTCGTCGAGCGGGCCAGCAGATCTTCCTGCATTCCGATGGTGTGCAGGCGTTCGGCAAAATCGGCGTGGACGTTCAAGAGCTGGGCGTCGATTTGTATTCCATTAGCGGCCACAAGATTTTCGCTCCCAAGGGCATCGGCGCATTATTTGTGCGGAAGGGAACGCCCCTGAAGGGCATTCAGTATGGCGGCCGCCACGAGCGGGAACGGCGGGCGGGAACGGAGAACGTGCCCGCCGCGATTGCACTGGCAACTGCCGTGAAGCTGGCACAGGAATCATCTTCGCGGGAACTGCAACTGCTACGCGACCGCTTTGAGAGCGAAGCGATGGCCGCGCTGGACGAAGTGGAGGTAAACGGAGTTCGCGATAAGCGTCTGCCGAATACAAGCAACCTGCTGTTTCGCGGTGTTTCCGGAGAGGCGCTGGTGATTGCACTGGACATGAAGGGTATCGCGGTTTCGAGCGGTTCGGCTTGCAGCAGCGGTTCGGTTGAGCCGTCGCATGTGCTGCTCGCGATGGACCGGACGATGGACGAAGCCCGCTCCTCGGTGCGTTTCTCGCTAGGCCGCTATAACGGCTCGGAGGAGATCGATACCCTGACCCGGGCGACCGTGTCGTCGGTGGGGCAGCTCCGCCGGTCGGTGAAGAAAGAGAGAAGTTTTGTCACTGTCTGAGAATGAGAACCCGATCGCGGTGGCGATGTCGGGTGGGGTGGACAGTTCTGTTGTTGCGGGACTACTGCAGCGCCAGGGCCACAGTATTGTTGGCTTGACGATGCAGCTTTGGAACCAGCGCCGATTGCCGGAGCTTACGCCCGAAGGCGGCGCAGTGGGCCGCTGCTGCTCGCTTGACGATGTGTACGATGCGCGCTTCGTGGCCTCGGTGCTGGGCATCCCGTATTACGTGGTGAACTTCGAGGAGCGATTCGAGCAGCATGTCGTAAGGCCGTTCGTGCAGGATTATCTGGAGGGGCGTACGCCGATTCCGTGTACGCTCTGCAACAACTTCATCAAGTTCGATCAGTTCCTGGAGATGGCCGATGGGGTGGGCGCGGAGAAAATTGCGACCGGACACTACGCGAGACTGAGCTTCGACGAACAGACCGGGCGTTATCAGATGCGTACCAGCGTCGACACCGGTAAGGATCAAACGTACTTTTTATTCGGCCTGACGCAAAAACAACTGGCGCGCACATTGTTTCCGTTAGGCGGCATGAGAAAACCACAGGTGCGTGAGTTGGCGAAGGATCTGGGGTTGCCCGTGGCCGACAAGAACGACAGCCAGGAGATTTGTTTCGTCCCCAACGGGGATTACGCAGCTTTCATAGATTCCTACTTTCGGGAGCAGGGAATCGATCCGGCGCAAACAAGAGGCGAGATTGTGGACCGTGAGGGACGAGTGCTGGGAGAGCATGCGGGCACTCACCACTTCACGGTCGGGCAGCGCCGCGGGTTGCGCGTTGCCGCTGGGGAGCCACTCTATGTGATCGCGACGGAGCCGTCGACGCAGCGGGTTGTGGTAGGGCGGAACCCGGAACTCCTGCGGAGTTCTCTGACGGCGCATGATATCAACTGGCTCTCGATCACGCCTCCGACTACGCCGGTTCGGGCGCAGGTAAAAATACGAAACAGGCACACGCCGGCGCAGGCTCTTCTGGTGCCTGTGGGCGATGATTCACGCATCGAGGTGCGCTTCGATGAAGCGCAGCGTGCGGTGACTCCGGGGCAGGCGGCCGTGTTCTACGATGGCGATCTGGTGCTTGGCGGCGGCTGGATCGATTAAACTGCGAACTTGGCCCAAAACAAGAACTCGCTGCAGGTGCGCCTGGAGTACGCAGCGGCAAAAGCGCTTTTCGGGATACTTAGCGCACTCCCGCTGAAAGCGTCGTATGGTGCGGGTTATGCCGCAGCCCGAATGCTCGATGTGGTTCTGCCGAAGCTGCGGCGCGTTGGTCATAAAAACCTTTCGTTTGCGCTGCCAGAGTTAACAAGCGAACAGCGCAGTGAAGTGATTGATGGAGTGTTTCGCAGCATCGGGCGCATGCTGGTGGGCCTGGCGCGGTTTCCTTCGTTACATGCCGGAAACATCGGGCAATGGATTTCGTACGAAGGGCTGGAGAACTATCAAGCGGCGAAGGCGCTGGGCCGCGGTGTTCTGGTAGCGACGGCACACCTGGGGAATTGGGAGCTGAGTGCTTTCGCCCATGCTCTGATGACCGAGCCGATGCACGTCATGGTGCGCCCACTGGATAATCCCCTGGTGGACGCCCTTGTGGAGCAACGGCGCACCCTCTCCGGCAATCATCTTATTTACAAGAAGGACGCGGCCCGCGCGGTGATCAAGGCGCTTCGGGCGAATGAGGCGGTCGGGATCCTGATCGATCAAAATACGGCGCCGGAGGAGGGTGTTTTTGTAAACTTCTTTGGCAAGCTGGCATGTGCTAACGCCGCATTTGTGAAACTCGCTTACCATTCCGGGGCCCCGGTTGTTCCCGGTGTTGCTTTGTGGGACGAACGCAAAGGGCGCTACACGCTTCATTTCTATCCGCAAGTGGAATTGTCAGGCGAAGTCAAGGAGGATACGCAGCGTATCCACTCCATTTGGGAATCCGTTATCCGGAGGCACCCCGATCAATGGATGTGGATCCACCGACGTTGGAAGACGCGGCCGGAAGGGGAAGCGGCGTTGTATTAGAAAGGCTTTGTAATCAACTTTGAGAGGGAAGGCTAGACGGCGGCGACACTCGGTCGCCGTGATCGATGCAGTTGTACGACTGCGGCAGGATGACCTTACTTGAGGAGACGGAAAGAATACGATTTTAACCGTGCCACGTCTTGCCCGGATCATTGCACTGGTTGTAGCAGTTCCACTTCGCAGGTGGGCGAGTACGCCGCGCTTCCGGAACTCTCAAGCTGAACCTGGTCTACCGAATAGTCTGGCTTGCTATCCGGATTAAACACGGCGGAGAACTGCGCCAAGCTGCTTGGGAGGTAGTTGCCCAGCACTGGAGAGACAAGGACCTCGGGAATGACTCGCGCCGACCGTGTGAATCCACCTTTCTCGTGAACGGACATAAACGCACTCGGAACGCGGAACAGCAGCTTTCGGAGACTGCCTCTCATACTGTAGCCACACTTCATCGTCCAAAAAACGGCATTACTCGAGGCCGGGAGATTCAACTTGCCAGTGAACGGCATACGGAACCGGCCAATCGTTTCGAACTTCGTGAATCGAGGTCCGGAGCGTCGCTCCAGGAGCAAGTTGCGTGGCCCTAAACGCCGAGCGTCGTACCACCTGTAAACCTCCAGCCACATCGCCGGAGTTTCTGCCCACGGGTCGCGGCCATCAGTGGAATCGCCATCGAACACGAGAAATCTGGGTCCTTCGTCCCGTATCCACGCCGCATTCAATTCGTCCAGGTAGGGGGTATAGGCTGAGTATCGTTGCACCACCGGATATAACTTAAGCTGCATGCGTGAAGCTGCGATGTTGGTGAACGAATTAGACAGCGAAGCTACGGGCAAGTCGCCGATTAGCCTGACTAGCTCCGGCTCAACTCGCGACGCCTCCGGGAATGCTTCGACCGATGAGTCCAGGCGCTCCTTTAAGCGGTCGAATCGCAAGGCGCCCCATAACATCCGGGCAGCCTGCTCACCGCTCGGATGAGTGACGAGATTCGATACCGAGCCTAAGCTAACGTTGTCCTGCCAAATGACAAAGAAAATGATTGTTAGCGGCATGACCCGGCGTGCGCCAGCGCTATCCAGGTTAAGCGTCAGCGACACTAGCGCCAGCGCCAGCGCGACGAAGCAAAAGAAGTTGATGACATGCTCGTCCTGGCGAACGAACCCGTGTTTAAAAACGACGAATAGCGGAATAGCAAGAAGCAGAACGTAAAACCGAGCGATCCTGAGGACGGAGGTCGCGTGAAACAACACGAGGACCAATAGCACCGCTACCGCTTCCGCAGCCGAAACCAGCCCCATTCGAGAACCGGGAACCGACATGGCGCCACTGTAACCGCGAATAATTTCCGCACTGCCGTGAAAGTAATATAGAACCGACTGAACCGACGGCAGCACGAACAAACAGACCGTGCTAGCGACCGCGGCCGGCACCGCCACTGTGACCATCACTTCCGGGAGTGCTTCCCAGCGGCGGTGGATCAGTCGCTCGACCGCGAAACCCGCTAGTGCGCCGAGGCCGATCAGCGCAGCAGATAGTTTGAACATTGGCAGCAGGCCCAGCAACGTCAACGCGGCTAAGAAACGCACCGGTGAGCCATGCAGGTGGAACATTACAATCAGCATGAGTGCGCCCGCCAGTATCAGGTCCTCTGTGCCCACGTAGTCGAACCAAAATAACGGCGTCGCAAGGGCGAAGCAGAACGAAAATAGCGCCAAGTTCCGAAGCCGGAAATTGGCGCGAAAGAAGATGTCCGCAAATATCATTGCCAGGATGAGCCACAAACCCGTCTGAAAGAGCAGTCCGCGTGCCAGATTACCGCCGACATCCTGGGGAAACGTCAAATAGGCCAATGGACCCATAGTGAAAACGGTCTTGCTCGCCACGCGTGAGCCTTGGGCGGCGGCATAGTTAAGGGCGAATCGCCACGTAGCATCTGCACTGCTTTCCAGAGGCCAGTAGCGGACCGGACATGCGATCAAAACGACATAGGCATACAGTGCGATTCGCAGCATCTTGCTGAGCATGTGTCGAGATGCGCGGAGCGAACCGAATTTCTCTGTCGTGAAAAGAAAGGTAGACGGCATCTGCAGTTTCATTTCTAACACCACGAGAAACTTCTCGCCGAAGAGTGGTCGCGATAGGAACTAGAAGTTCAAATACAAACGCAACGTCCAGATTGGCGGCCGTCCACCCAGGCACCATGTAGGACAGAAACTGGGGAATCTGTTCTCCCCAGCTGGAAGCCCGCCTCGGTTATCACTCGTCCCCCGATAATTCTGTAAGCGCCAAGTGTAATAGAAGGCCCAATAGTCGCGCAGGGAGATAGCGCGAGACATTCTCTTCTCAACGCCATAGGAACCGGGGATTGGCAGTTCCTGTTGAGCTCTGCGACGGGCCGCTGAAGCCCAAAACAGCCAGCCAGTCTAGCCTTCTCGCCTCCAGCCCATATACGGGCTTCCTTAACCCGGAAGCCTACTCGTCTGAAGCCTTCCGGTGCGCTGATAAAAATCGCCTGAAGTTGTTTACGCCCTTCTCGCTACCGGTCTTCTATCCAATCCCAAGGCCGCCGTAATTACATCCTTCAGCGATTCCGGTACCGTAAGCGGCCCCTTGTAGCTGAGATAACGGCCGCTTGCGGTTTCCAGTATGCCCATTTCGACCTGAAATGCTGAGGCCAGCTTCGCAACTTGCCCTTCAATATGGACGGTGCGAGCGGCCGGGTTTTCATCGACCACGCTCAATGAATAATTCTTTGCAAAAGCGCGAACCGCCTCGAGATCTTCCGGGCTGGCTCCAAGTTTTTCAGCCGCCTCTTCGCGTGGTATCTGCTGGAAGCGGCCCGACAGCAAATCCTCGGCGAGACTTCCACCTGGACATAGGTCGGCTCCTCGCCGGAGATAAATCGTGACGCGGATTCGCTCCTCTACCGGAGCAGGGGACCAGCGTGCGTCCTTGGCATGTTGTATTTCGCTACCGGGGATCGCGACACGCTGGCCGTTCACATTCAGCTTCCGTTCGCAGCAGTAGCAGCCGTAGTTTTTCCCCCAGACGAAAGCGCGTTCAGAATCGCGGTGCCGTCGGGGCTCCCCAAACCAGTGCAAGCATCCCAGCCTGTCTGGGCGCTATAATACTGCACGCCATCGCTCTCGTTATTGCCTTGCGTGATGTCGTGGAAGGCAGTTCCAATTTTATAGAGTGATGGATTCACCAAACCGGCCGGTTTTCCGGTTCGCTGATTGATTAAAGCGATCAAAGCAGCCCATAGTGGAGCAACCGCGCTAGTGCCCCCGATAATTTGGTCCTTGCCGTCAACGCGCACTTTGTAACCGGTCGACGGGTCGGCATTGCCTGCCACATCCGGCACACCGCGGCCGGCAAAGTTTGTAGAAGGATGCTTCGGTACGCCCGCGGAATTCTGATAGCTTGGCAGGGCAAAGAAGTTACTCACCCCGCCGCCGGTTGCGCCTTCATTGTTCGCTACCTCGTTCCAGACGGTCTCGGAACTGATGCGCTTTCCCGAGCCTACAAGTGTGGTGCCGCCGCACGCCAGCGCATAGGGGCTGGACGCCGGGAAATCGACGTGCAGCGTCTTGTCGGTTTCGCCGTCGGTGGAGCCGTTATCGCCGCTGGCAGCCGTTACCGTGACGCCTAAAGTTCCGGCGTCCTGCAATGCCTGGTCCATGGCCTGCCGGGCTTGCTGGGTCCAGGAGTCCTCTGGTGCGCCCCAGCTGATAGAAATGACGGACGGCTTGCGCGTCGTGTCATGAACCGCGTCAGTAATTGCGTCCACAAAGCCCTGATCCGTGTTAGGGGCGAAATAGACCGCGATGTTTGCACGGGGAGCAATCGCGCCCGCCACCTCAATATCGAGCATCACCTCGCCGTCGGCATCGGACCCGGGTGTGTTTTGGCCGCCATCCACGGAAACGGCCGTTACATTTGGTTGTTTTATCCCTAAGCCGCTGAAGTAAGTCTGCAAGTCAGAGGCATTGTAGCCGCCGCCGAGTTCGACTATCGCGATGGTTTGCCCCGTGCCGTCGGCGTTGGCCGGAAAGTCGTAAAGCGAGGCAACCTCCGTAGGAGTGAACGCACCAGTGGGAGAAACGGCGGTTGCTATTCGGAAGTGCGGCTTTGCAACCGGCCTGTTATCTAAACCCAGAACCGCAAGTACGCAAGCGCTCATTTCCTCGGGAACCTTCAGGGCTCCTGTGCGGCCGCGAAATGTTCGACCGTCCACCTGGTAGCGCCTTAGCTGTGTCTCAAAGGCGTTCTCCATCGCGCTAGCCGTGCCGGTAAGCTTGACCAGAGATTTCTGCGGGCTGCTCTCAGTTACGGAGAGTTGGTACTGTTCCGCAAACTGATGCATCATGGCGATATCGGCAGGATCAGCACCGTACCGGCTGGTGAACTCGTCGTGCGAGAGATGCGGGCTGGTGCCGCCGTCCGGAGCCGCTGCAGGCTCCGGGACTTCACGCTTCAGTACAACCGTCACCGTAAGTTGTTCGTCTTGTGGAACAGGGCCCGTATCCTGAGCCTGCGGCGGGAGCTGCCGCTCACTTCCCCGTAAGTTGATTCGTTTATTGAAAGCCATAGTGTCGGTCCTTCCTTTCTCCAGGTAGGATACCTCAGTGTATTCGCTTTTTGTTCGCCCGTCTGGCGACCTATGCTCCCTATTGGTGTATGGGGGCAGCCGTATGTTACCTCCGAATGTGTAAACCTTGGATTTACCGCGACGGAAGGCGGGCGCGGAGGATGGAGCAAAAGCCACGTGATAGAGATTCGTCAACTTCGAAGGCACGAGGAATTTGCAGGCGCGGTTCGATTGCAGCGGGAAATTTGGGGTTTTCAGGATGTGGAACTGCTGCCTTTGCGCCTGTTCGTGGTGGCCGATAAGGTCGGTGGCCAGGTGCTGGGCGCTTTCGACGGGAGCCGGATGGTGGCATTCTGCCTTTGCATTCCGGGGCTGAAGCCGGGAGGCAGGTCGTATCTTCATAGCCACATGCTGGGTGTGCTACCGGAGTACCGAAACACCGGTTTGGGACAGCAGATGAAGTGGAAACAGCGTCAATACGCACTTACGCAGGGGGTCGATTTGATCGAGTGGACGTTCGATCCGTTGGAGATTCGAAACGCGTTCTTCAATATTGAACGGCTAGGTGCGATCGTGCGCCGCTATGTGCCCAATCAATACGGTACGACCAGCAGCCCCCTGCATGGCGGACTTCCGACGGACCGGCTAGTAGCCGAGTGGTGGATTCAATCTCCCCGAGTGGACGCTTTTTCGACCGGCAAATCTTTCGAAAGGCCACCGGTCGAGGCCCGAATACCGGTTCCTGTCGAAATCGCCAGCCTGCGCGAACAGGACGACAAGCGCGCGAGAGAAATACAGGCCGAGGTGGGAGAGCAGTTTGAACGCTACTTTGGGGCCGGCCTTGCCGTAATCGGCTTTCAAAAGAACGAGCGTGCGGGAACATATCTTTTAGGCCAATGGGAATTAAAGTAGAGCGAATCGTTTTGCGGCACCTTCGCATGCCTCTGGTTCACTTTTTCGAGACCAGTTTCAGCCGCACCTACGAGCGCGACATCATTCTGGTGGAAGCCATCATGGACGGCGTTTCCGGATGGGGGGAAGTCACTGCGGGTGAGCACCCGTTCTACAACGAGGAATGGACGGGTTCCATTTGGCCGCTGCTGATTGACTACGTTGGGCCGCGTGTTCTGAATCACAAGTTCGAGACTGCGGAAGAGGTGGGCAAACGCACATCGCATATACGCGGGCATAACATGACGCGGGGCGGCGTGGAAGCGGCGATTTGGGATCTCGAGGCGCGCCTGCGCAATGAGCCACTCTGGAAGACTATCGGAGGGGGAGCGCGGCGGGAGGTCGCCTGCGGGGTTTCCATCGGCATTCAAGACACGGTGGAACAGTTCCTTGAAAAGGTCGAGACGGAACTCACTGCCGGATATCAGCGCATCAAAATGAAGATCAAGCCGGGCTGGGACGTGGATGTGGTTCGGCAGGTGCGCGACCGCTTCCCCAGTATCCGCCTTATGGTGGACGCCAATTCCGCGTACACGCTGAAAGCTGTCGATCATCTGAAAAAGCTAGACGAGTTCTATCTGATGATGATCGAGCAGCCGCTGGCGCACGACGACATCATCGACCATGCCGTTCTGCAAAGCGGGCTGGACACGCCGGTCTGTCTGGACGAGTGCATCCGTTCGGCACACCACGCCGAACAGGCGATCCGACTTCACGCAGGGCGGATCATCAACATCAAACTTGGCCGCGTGGGCGGCTTTGCCGAGGCGAAGCGAGTACACGACATATGCGAAGCCAATGGCATTCCTGTCTGGTGCGGCGGCATGCTGGAATCGGGTATTGGCCGGGCCCACAATATCGCCCTATCGACGCTGCCGAACTTTGTTCTGCCGGGTGATGTGTCGGCGGCAAAGCGGTATTGGAAGCGTGACATCGTCGTACCGGAGATCGATATCACACCGCGAGGAACGATCGAGGTGAGCGATGCTCCGGGTTTGGGATACGAGATCGATTTGGATTTTCTGGAGAGCCTCGTTGTACGGCATCAGGTCCTGAATTAGCTCAATACTTGCTTATTCGGTTGGACTGGTCTAAAGTGCGTTACGACGCCGCTATTCTTGGTTTAGGCATCTATGGGTGAACAGGGGTTAAAACAGGGAATTTTCCGTGAATACGATATTCGCGGCATTGCCGACCAAGAATTGTTGGACGGCGGCGTCGAGTTACTAGGCCGTGCTCTGGGTACTTACCTGATCCGTCACAGCGGTCATACGATTGCGCTGGGGCGCGATTGCCGTCTGAGTGGCGAGCGTCTTCACAAGGCGTTGCTAAAGGGCCTGCTTGCCGTGGGCTGCCACGTACTGGATGTGGGAATCGTGCCCACTCCTGTTCTTTATTATTCAGCGGTGCATTTCAGGGCCAGCGGCGCGGTCATGATCACGGGCAGCCACAATCCGGCCGAATACAACGGTTTTAAGACTGTCTGCGGCAGTGGTTCTCTGCACGGTCAAGCGATTCAGGATGTCTACAAACTGATCCAAGACAAGGATTTTGACTCGGGCGAGGGTTCGGTAAAACAAGTGGACGCCATTACGCCGTATGTGGACGAGATCGCCGGGCAGTTCCGGTTCGAGCGCCGGGTGAAAGTGGTACTGGATGCGGGGAACGGTACAGCTGGTCCTACGATGCACAGGCTGCTGCAAAAGCTGAATGTCGAAGCGGTGGAGATGTTCTTTGAGATGAACGGGCGCTTCCCCAATCACCATCCCGATCCTACCGTCGTTTCGAACCTAAGTTCGTTGATCGAAGCCGTACGGGAGCAGAAAGCGGAGCTCGGCATCGCGTTCGACGGTGATTCCGACCGTATTGGGGCCGTGGACGAACACGGGAACGTGATTTATGGGGACATGCTGCTGCTCATCTTCGGCCGAGAGATTCTATCCCGTAAACCCGGTGCGACATTCATAGGAGAAGTGAAATGCTCGCAGATCCTGTACGACAAGCTGAAGGAGCTTGGCGGCAAGCCCATCATGTACAAGACCGGCCATTCGCTGATTAAGACGAAAATGAAGCAAGAACACGCGGAACTGGCCGGTGAAATGTCGGGACACATGTTCTTTGCGGACCGGTACTACGGCTATGACGACGCCCTCTACGCCGCCTGCCGCCTGCTGGAAATCGTATCGAAGTCAGGGCGACCGCTTTCTCACCAGCTGGATGGGATTCCGAAGCTTGTCTCCACACCGGAAATCCGGATCGACTGTTCGGACGAGACCAAATTTAAGGTGGTTTCGCGGGTGGCTCAAACGTTTCGTCAGCACCGCCATGTTGTGGACGTGGACGGCGTGCGCGTTCCTTTTGAGGAGGGCTGGGGGCTTGTTCGCGCCTCAAACACTCAACCTGTGTTGGTGATGCGGTTTGAAGCGACCAGCGAAGACCTTCTGAAAAAATATCAGGGGGAAATGGAACAAGCGGTAGAGGAAGCCAAGAAAGAGCTCTCGGCGTAGATCCGCTCCCCATTCTCCACGTGCGCGGGCTTTATACGAAAAATTAGCGGGTCTTCCCCCGGAAACTGAACTCGCTTTCCCAGGGTCACATTGTCTGAAGAGATACAACCATGAAACTTCAGACTGTAGAGGACCTGTTTTTACAAGGTTTGCAATACTCCTATGACGCTGAAAAGCAGTTGACGGAGGCCCTTCCGAAAATGGCAGAGGCGTCTTCCGCTCCAGAGCTGAGGCAGGCGTTCGAAAGGCATCTGGCCGAGACCAAAGAGCATGTCACGCGCGCGGAAGAGATTTTTCGGATGCTGGGTAAACAGCCGGAGATGAAGCTAAATTCGATTGTGCAGCAGATGCGGCAGGAAGCGGAGCAAATGATCTCGCAGACGGATCAATCTGCTATCCGGGACGCGGCCCTCATCGTGGCAGGCAATCAGGTGGAGCACTTTGAGATGGCGGTCTACGGCTCGCTACGCAACTACGCGCAGCTTTTGGGAAGGAATGATATTTTGCCCATCCTGGAAAAGACGCTTCGGGAAGAAAAGCAGGCGGATGCCAAGCTAACCGAAGTGGGAGAACAGCGGGTAAACGTTCAGGCCATACATGCCAGTGCCGCCGCAGCGGGCGCCCGCTAGCTAATTACGCGGCCCGAAGTTTTCGGTTCTACCGGCGAGAGGTTTCACGGTCGGGCCGCCGCATACGCCAACCCCCGTATTGAGCAGCGACGTGAGCAGGTTGAATAAGACTGCGTAGATTACCTGCTCCGTAACGGGCTGGCGGCCTGCCATCCGGTAAGCGCTCGGAAGTTCCTTCGCGACCTGTATGCGAACCGAGTTCGGGAGCGGGCGGCCGTTTCGGTCCCTTTGATTCGCCAGCGAGAGCGGGGTTTGCAGGACGCTTCCGGACTTCCCATCCACATAGAACTGACAACGGGAAAACCAGCCCAGATTGCCGGGGTCCGCCGCATCGAACAGGAGCAGCGGAGACTGCCGGTCGGCGGCTGTCAAGTCGATGGAAACCACACGCACCTGGTCGTCGATTCTGAACTCGAAGCCCGCCTGGCGCGCAATATTGCCAAGGAGTTCGGAGTCTAACTCCAGCAGAAGGTATTTGTGAGGACCAGCCTCAAGAACTTGCATCGCAAAAGTTCATTTTACCCGTGACTGCCAGCGGCGAGGCTACCGCGCAATTTTTCGGCCTGCTCCCGGTAGATCTGATGGTCCGCTTCGCTGAACTGCACCAGCTTAACCGTGTGTACGGGGCCGCTGTGGTCCCGAAGCCAATTGGCCACCGTATTTACGGCTATCGCGGCCGCCTCCTCCACTGGATAACCGTAGATGCCGGTGCTGATGGAAGGAAAGCTAATGGTCTTGACGTCGCGCTCCGCCGCCATGTTAAGCGCGGTTGAGTAGCAGGAGGCCAGCAGTTCAGCTTCCTGGTTCCCGCCGTGGCGGTACACCGGGCCAACGGCATGAAAAACGTACTTGGCCGGCAATTTGCCCGCACTCGTAGCCACTGCGGCGCCGGTCGCACAACGTCCGATCTGCGAACGAATCTCGTCCAACTCCCCCATGATTTCCGGACCGCCCGCCCGGTGAATTGCTCCATCGACACCGCCGCCCCCGGCCAGTTGCGAATTCGCCGCGTTCACAATTGCGTCCACGGCGATCTGCGTAATGTCGCCTTTCAGGAGTTGCAGTTGGGCAAGTCCCACCTGAATTACAAAATCCGATGACATGTTGTGATTCTTGTCCGTTGGGAAGCGAAGCGCACTAGAGACAGCGCTCCAGTGCCGCTAAAAAGAGATCGATGTTTTCGTCGGTTGCCAGGGGTCCCATTGTTCCGATGCGAAGAATTTTACCCGTCAGTTCGCCCAGCCCGCCTGCGATCTCGATGTCGTGTTCGTCAAGCAGTCGTTGGCGCAGTCGCGCCTCATCCACGCCTGCCGGCGGGGTCACGGTGGTGACATGCCACAGGCGATCGGCTGGATTCTTCACGAGCGGCTCAAACCCGAGCCTTTCCAATCCGGCGATCAAACGGTTGTGGGCACGGCGATGACGCTCCCAGCGGTTGGCTAATCCTTCCTCTTCTATTACGGCCAGGCCCTGATGCAGTGCATAATAAAGCGGCGGCGAGGGCGTGTGGTGGTACACATGCGGCGGCTCATAGTACTTCGCCAGTAAACGAAGGTCCAGGTACCACGTAAAAGGTTCTTCGGCCCGCTCCTCAAGGATTTTCCAAGCTCTCGGCGAAACCGTGATGGCGGACATCCCCGCTGGACAACTTAAGCCCTTCTGCGAGCAACTAAACGCAACATCCACTCCGAGAGAATCCAATTCTACCGGCATGGCGCCGAGTGTCGTAACACAATCCGCCATGACCAAAGCGCCGGCATCCCGCGCCGCTTCGGCGATCGGTTTTCCCGATTGATAGGTGCCGGTGGATGTCTCGCCCTGCACAAAGGCCACCACTTGCGGACGTTCACGATCAATAAACTCGCGGGCCTCGTCTTTAGTGAAGACTTCTCCC
This sequence comes from Bryobacteraceae bacterium, assembly GCA_035475295.1. Classification (GTDB taxonomy): domain Bacteria; phylum Acidobacteriota; class Terriglobia; order Bryobacterales; family Bryobacteraceae; genus Bog-105. The sequence goes on along the minus strand of DATIMM010000088.1, from coordinate 18,859 downwards.
CACTTCGTGTCGAGCTTTGCCACAGTGGCACGTTGACGCTCTCCCATTGCGGCGATCCGGTTTGAAAAATGGCCGTTTGCAAAGACGGCAAACTTCAGTCCGGGCTGCACGAAGTTAGCAATAGCCGCCTCCATGGCACCGCTCCCGCTGGCAGGAAGCGGGAACGTTTTAGGGTTTTTCGTACCGAAGACCTGACGCAAGCCAGACTGGATCTCGCTGATCAGTTCCAGAAAGAACGGATCGCGAATGCCTGTAACGGGCTGGGTCATGGCCTCGTAGGCGCGGGGGTCTACTTCGGAGGGGCCGGGTCCGTACAAAAGGCGCTTGGGGGCCACAATGCGTTTCTCGCTTGCCACGGGCATGCTTTCAAGTTAACAACTTCCGTGAGGAAGAACGATTGCCGGAATGCTATAGTTTGGGCCGATGGGCAATAAAACGGTTCTGGTTACTGGTTCTTGCGGTTTGATCGGTTCGGAGGTTTCGGTTTTCTTCGGGAGGCAGGGATTTCAAGTCGACGGGATTGACAGCAACCATCGATCTGTATTTTTTGGTCCGGAAGGTGATACCAGTTGGGTTTTAGGGCGCCTCCAGCGCGAGATAACCGGGTATCGTCACCATGCCGTGGACATTCGGGATCGCGAGAAGGTCCTCGCGCTAATGGATGAACTGCGGCCAAACCTGATCATCCACACGGCCGCGCAGCCCTCGCATGACCGGGCGGCAGCCATTCCGTTTTTGGATTTCGAGGTGAATGCGCTTGGAACGCTGCATTTGTTGGAGGCCGTTCGCCGCTCCTGCCCAGAGTCGCCCTTTATTCATATGTCGACCAACAAGGTATACGGCGACAGACCGAACACGATTCCATTGAAGGAGTTGGAAACGCGATGGGATTATGCGGACCCGAACTTTGCTCACGGTATCGACGAGAACTTTCCTATTGATCAGAGCAAGCACTCGATCTTCGGAGCATCAAAGGTTGCGGCCGATGTGATGGTGCAGGAGTACGGGCGTTACTTCAATATTCCTACCTGCTGTCTGCGCGGCGGCTGCCTCACTGGGCCGAACCATTCCGGAGTCGAGCTTCACGGGTTCCTCAGTTATTTGATCAAGTGCAGCGTCGAGGGCCGGGAGTACAAGGTCTATGGCTATAAAGGTAAGCAGGTTCGCGACAACATCCATTCGGAAGATGTGGCCCGGTTTATGTACGAGTTCTGGCGGAATCCGCGAATCGCCGAGGTCTACAATCTGGGCGGCGGTAAAGCCAACGCCTGCTCCATTCTGGAGGCATTTGAAAAGGCCAAGCAGGTTACGGGCAACCAGATGAAATGGCGCTACGTGGACGAGAATCGTGCCGGTGACCACATCTGCTACTACAGCGATCTGCGCAAGATGAAGGCTCACTATCCGAACTGGGACATTACGGTTCCGCTGGATCAGATCTTCGAAGAAATCGCGGCGAGCTGGAAGGACCGGCTCGGTCAAGAAACTGCGCCCACGAGGACCTAAGCTGCCTGAATCTCGATCGGGCGCAAACTACCCGCGAGAGCTTTTGAATGTAATTTGTGGTACTCTCTGGCAAATAGCCATACGCTTCTCATACACTATTGAAGCGCTTAGCACATGATTGAAGCGCTTGGCGCACGGGGGATTGGGCCAATTAGTCGTTCGGGGAAAGGATTACCGCAAGAGTAACGGCGCGCTGTATCGCGGCTAACGCGTTCCAGGGAGCGTTTGTTCAGCACCGCGCTTTACTGTTGCCACGACCAGTGACAGCAGAACTATCAAAGGGGCTGCCGTTAAGAATCGGCGTCGTTATTACGGTTTGCCACCGAAATAATCATGTGAACGACGCTCTCACCAGTGTTTTGAACCAGGCGAAAGCGGCCAGCGAGGTTCTGGTTGTAGATTGCGTCGCGACCGGTGCACTCGCGAATTCCGTTGCTGGTTGCCCCGATGTCCGCTACATCCGCTATGACAACGCGAACGTAGCGGGGGCGCGAAACATTGGAATCGCTCAGGCAACTTCGGATTGTTTGTTGTTTCTAGACTCGAACGACCTGCTGCTCCCAAGAGCTATTGAAGCCGGGCTTAGCTTCTTTGAAGCTCACCCGGAAACAGATGTGGCCCTGTTTGACTTCCAATGGACGGACGAAACGGGCCGGGCAGCTTGGCCCTCCGGACGCAGCCACATTCAGGAGGACTTGCTGCTCCCTCTACTAGCTGGTGATCGCGTATTCGCTCACTCCAGCACCTTCTATCGGGGCCGCATATTCGACCGGATCGGTCAATTTAATCCCAGTGTTTCCGCAGCAAGCGACCGGGACTTCCTATTGCGCGCTGCGAGGACTGTCTCGCTGGCCGTCGATAGTACCGTAATCGCGAAATGCCGGCCTTCTACAGAAAATCCGAAGCAGGTGCTGGAGGCTACACGCGCCAGTCTTGGGGCGGTGAGCCTGGACAGACGACCCTCAGTTTACGAAGAAATGCGACATCGTGGCATCTCCCGGGCCGAGGCCACCTACGGCGAATTTCTCTGGAAGAAAATTCGCGCCAGCGTTAGCGAGCGTAGGCTCGGCGGCCCCTTGTTGAGAGATCTGTGGGAGGTCAGCAGGCGATATCCGCACCTGGTTGCCGAAGAAGTGAAACGCTTTGTGCAGCACCGGACCGGAAAGGGGATTTATAGCTTAGGGACGGCCAAGCAGAAGCAAGTACATCATCTGCGGCAGCTTGCGTTGCTGCAGCTACAAGGAGCCAACAGTGTCAGCATGCAGTTCGGCTACGATCGCGGCCAACCGCTCGACCGCTACTACATCGAACGTTTTCTTGGCGAGAGGTCCGCAGTTATCCGGGGCCGTGTGCTGGAGATAAAGAATAGCCACTACACGAGGCAGTTCGGAGGCGATCGTGTTACTCACTCCGATGTGCTCCATCCGGACCCAGACTGGCCGGAAGCCACCATGCACGGAAACCTGACGGACCCGTGCGCGTTTGAACCGAATCTCTTTGATTGCGTTATCCTCACGCAGACCCTCCACCTGATCTACGACATGCGGGCGGTACTCCGGACGGTGGTAAAGATCTTGAAGCCCGGCGGAACTCTTCTGGCCACAGCTCCCTGCATCTCAAAGATTTACGACCTGAACGAACCCGCTCATTTGAAGCTAGACCAGGACTCGTGGCGTTTGACATGTTGGTCCTTCGGCAAGCTACTCGGCGAGTTTTTCCCTGCGAATCAGGTAGAGGTCAATGCCGCAGGCAACCTGGCAGTAAATGCGGCCTTTCTTTATGGTTTGGCTGTGGAGGATTTGCCTCCTGCAATTCTCCAGCAGAACGATCCAGAGAACGAGATGATTCTTTTCGCGATCGCCGTAAAGCAGGGCTAGGGAATGTCGAGGGGCGTGAAGCAAATTGTCGGGCGCGGTCTGAACCTAATTTCGGCCCGCACCGTTGTTCTCCTGTACCATCGAATCGCGGAGCTGAAACAGGACCCGTGGGGACTTGCAGTTCAACCCAAAAATTTTGGCGAACAGCTTCAAGTGATACGGAAGGCGGGCGCTACGAGACTGAGTGATGCCAAGCCTTCCGCGCTACGTCCTCTCGCTCCGGAGCCCTCAGTCGCCGTCACGTTCGATGATGGTTATTCGGACAATTTTCACTACGCGCTGCCGTTGCTCGAGAAGTTCGAAGTCCCCGCGACGTTTTTTATCACGACTAGCTACATCGGCAAGCACGTGCCCTTCTGGTGGGATGAGTTGCAGTCCGTGATTCTCGGTGCGAATTTAATGGAGCGTGTGTGCGTGCAACTAGGCGGACAGCCGATTACGCTTGCGCCGGCCAGCGAAGAACGCCCGGTTGAGGCTTTGCAGCGTGTCCACCTTGTGGTGCAGCAACTGGACGCCATGGAGCGCAGAGAAGCGATCGACACGCTTCGAAGATCGGTTCGCTTTCATGAGGCTGCTGATCCCAGCGATTTCGCAATGACGGAAGAAGAGTTACAGAAGATGGCGGCCAATCCAATAGCGGAAATAGGTGCGCACACCCTTACTCACCCGAAGCTTTCGGCGCTCCCTCCTGAACGTCAGTTCGAGGAAATTGAAGGAAGTAAGAAGTATCTGGAATCCCTGCTGGGAACGAAAGTTACCAGCTTCTCCTATCCGTTCGGCGCAGCCGAGCACTTCACACAAGCCACGGAGCGGTTAGTGGTGGCGTTAGGGTTTCAGAGGGCATGCACCACGGAGACTGTTGCTTTTCGTCAGCGGCATTCTCCCTTTCGTATTCCGCGGCTCTATGTTCCCAATATCGATGGCGAGCAGTTTTCGCGATGGTTATGGAGCTATCTGCGGGGTTGAACGGGGATCAGAGATGGTGGGCCCTAGAGAACTCGAATCTCTGACCTCTACCGTGTCAAGGTAGCGCTCTAACCAACTGAGCTAAGGGCCCGACTGTTTAAACGCCATGTTAACACGTCACCCGTGTCCTAAGACGACGGCGAGATATCACGCGAGTGCTGACCCGCGCGAACAAGATTGGGGCGTGAACTGCCACGCCAGGCGGACTGCGTTTCGCGCACTCGCGATCATCACAACCCAAAGGCGCTCGTACACCTCCGATCCTGCTACCCTATCCAGTACCGACTTCGCATGCCTTCACTCCCTCGATCCTTGCCGCGCATTTGCGTTGCGCTAGGGTCTTCTACTTCTGCCGAACTAGGCCGCGCCGCCGAAAGAGAATACAAGGACGGCAACACGTTCCTGGAGTTCCGGCTCGATTATCTTTCCGATCCGTTTGCGGGTGTTGAAGTTATCCAGCATCTCCTGGCGAGTTATCCCGACGCTGCGATCCTTGCCACCTGCCGCCACAAGCAAAATCACGGCCGCTTCGGTGGATCCCTCGAAAAGCAGATCGCCGTGCTGCACGAAGCCGCGAAGCATGGGGCCACGGCAGTTGATCTCGAAGTCGAAAGCGCGGAACAAATGAAGCCGGCTGTAGCGCAACTGCGCGAGGTCACACCTGTTGTGCTCTCGTACCACAACTTCGAAAGCACTCCGGCGCTCGATCCTGTGCTTCGGCGCCTCCAACGCATTCCGGCCGACGCTTACAAGATGGCCGTTACTGCGCGGAAGCCAGGCGACAATCTGCGTCTGGTTCATTTTCTAAAGGAGCATCGCGATGTTCCGCTCATCGCCCTGGCCATGTCGGAGGTGGGGGCGCCCACACGCATTCTGGCTCCGGCTCTCGGGTGCGTTTACACGTATGCAGCGCCAAATGACGGGGATGGTACTGCGCCGGGCCAAATCACCGCACGCGCCATGCGCACTTTGTTCCGTTCCGACAAGCTCACCAAGCATACTCGCGTGTACGGAGTTATTGCCGATCCGGTAGCGCACTCTAAATCTCCTGCTATTCACAATCGGGCTTTTCAGGCCCGGCGCATCGATGCTGTGTACCTCCCGTTCCTGGTAGCGCCTGCACAGCTGACAGATTGGATGAAAATGGCTCTTGCTCTGCCAGTAGCCGGCTTTAGCGTGACGATCCCTCACAAACAGCGCATCCTTCGCCACCTGGACGTAGTGGAACCGCTGGCGAAGCGAATCGGCGCTGTGAACACGGTGTGGCGTAAAGGCGGAAAGTGGCGGGGAGCGAACACCGATACACAAGGTGTGATCAAGCCTCTGCTGCAGCATCTTCGCCTGGCGCATGCGACTGTGCTGATCGCCGGGTACGGGGGCGCGGCGCGTGCTGCGGCGGTAGCCCTTGCCGATGCCGGCGCGAACGTTACGGTTACGGGCCGCAATCTGAAGAGCGCCCAGGCCTTGGCCCAAGTCGTAAAGGCAGATGCAATTCCTCTTCAGGAATCGGAGCGTCAACAATTCGATGTTCTTCTGCATGCCACGCCGGTCGGCATGTATCCCGCGGTCGACGAGTCGCTGTTTCCCGGAAAGATTCCAGCAGCGCTTGTCTTCGACATGGTCTACAATCCGCACGAGACTCTGCTGCTGAAGCGAGCAAAAGCGCAGGGCTGTACGATCATTCATGGCGCGGAGATGCTGTTGCAACAAGCCGTCGCCCAATTCGAGATCTGGACGGGAGAATCGGCTCCCTGTTCGGTGATGGAGATGGCGCTCGAGCAAAGCTCTTCGTAGCTGGGTACTGAATTCCGGGACGCATACTCGTATCTTTCGGAGTGGCCGCTGCCGAAGGTTAGCGGGATACCGGTAAGGAAGAGACAAGGGAGGCGAGATGAAAGCTGTTCAGCTGCATGGTTATGGTGATGTGGACCAACTGCGCTACGAGGATGTTCCCACACCCGAACCGGGCCCGGGCGAGGTTCTAGTCAAGGTTTTCGCGACCAGCATAAATCCCGTGGATTGGAAACTGCGCCAAGGACATCTGAAAGAACAGATTCCCTTGAGTTTTCCTGCGATTTTAGGTCGTGATGTAAGCGGCGAGGTAGTCGCGGTCGGAGCTGGAGTCAGCCATCCAAAGGTGGGCGATAAAGTCATGGGGCTGGTGAATCGCAGTTACGCCGAATACCTGACGGCCAAGGCCGAAGTCCTGGCGCTAGTTCCCGACGGCCTGAATAGGGAGGAAGCGGGAGCTCTTCCCTTGGTCACGCTTACCGGCGCGCAGTTGATCGAGCAAGGTGTGAAGCCAAAATCGGGCGACAGAGTGCTGGTAACGGGTGCCGCTGGAGGCGTTGGACGCACCGCCGTGCACGTGGCGAAGAAACATGGAGCCTATGTGATCGCCGGTGTGCGTGACAAACAGAAGAGAGAAGCCGAAGGCCTGGGTGCAGACGAAGTCGTCGCACTCGATAAAGACCAGGGAATAGCCTGTCTTAAGAATCTCGACGCTATTGCAGATACCATTGATGGTGAGACGATCGAAAAGCTGATCCCCACACTGAAGAGGGGAGGCGTGCTCGCGTCCGTGCTCGGCAAACCTTCAGGGGCTGAGAAGGCCGATATCCGTGTCGAACCGGTCTGGGCGCAGCCCGATGCCTCACGCCTGCGCCAGTTGGCAGAGGACATCCAGAAACGCGAGTTCAAAATGCCCATCAGCAATAGATTTAGATTGAGCCAAGCCGCTGAGGCGCAGAAGTTTGCCGAAAAAGGGGCAAGCGGCAAGGTTCTGCTGGTGCCTTGAGAAAACCAGGCTAGCTCCTGGACGCCGACTGGAGAGGGGGCGCGTGCCACCCACCGAACTCCTGTTCGATTAATCCGCACACTTCGAGAGCAAGGTGGTCCTGTTCGTGGGCTGTCACCACCTGGACATTGATCGGCAATCCCTTCACGGTTCCGCAACGTACTACGGCCGCAGGTGTTCCGGCCACGTTCCAGGCCATGGTGTAGCTGAAGCCTTCAAAGTTACCCGGCATGACCGAGTCGCCATGAAGTAGCGCCGGCTGGGTGTAAACAGGACAGAGAACTACATCGTATTTCGTGAAGAAGTCCGCCATTGCGCCGCGGTAGCGATCCCACCCGGCAAAACGCCGTCGGTACTCTTCCTGCGAGGCAGCGCGTAGTGGACGCAATCGATCCAGCCACGCGGCGAGCAGGGGATGCGGCTCCGCTGTGCCGTTCGATTGCAGATATGTCTCGATACCTTCTCCACCGTCGGCGCCAAGAATGCCCATCTCCAGTTCGTAGGCCCGCTCCACGCCCGGCGGACGCCGTTCTTCGACGGTCATGCCGTAATGGGAAAGAAACTCAGAGCATTGTTGCACGGCATCTTTAATCTCATTCGTGCATGGAGCAAATCCGTTGTCTCTATAAACGGCAACACGGCAATCGGCTAGTTTTCGTCGGGGCTGGGTTACGTGGTCCTCGCTCGATAGAAGATCCAGCGCCAAGCGGAGGTCCTCCACGTAACGGGCCATTGGCCCGATGGACCACAACTCGTCGATAATGCCGTTCGGCGGAGGCACATGCCCGACCTGAGAAAAACGCCCGCTGGTCGGTTTGATACTGGCGATCCCGCAGAAATGGGCGGGCAGGCGAACGCTTCCTGCCGCATCGCTCCCGAGCCCCAGGGGCGAACCGCAGGCCGCAATCAGAGCCGATTCGCCACCGCTGCTGCCGCCCGCTGTCCGTGCAAGGTCGTACGGATTATTCGTGCGGCCGAAAATGAAGTTATCGCTTTCATAAGCGAACAGAAGATCAGGCAGATTTGTTTTGGCAATGGGGATTGCTCCAGCCACGCGGAGCCGCCCGACTAGTTCGGCGTCCCGCTCAGCCGGGGGGCACGAGCTCCGACCGAAGGTCCCCGCCGTGCAGAACTCTCCGCCGATATCGATTGAATCTTTAATCGAGACAGGAACCCCATGCAACGGACCGACCGGCTCACCTGCCGCCAGTCGCTTGTCTGCGTTCGCGGCGTTCTCGAGCGCTGAGTCGGCGAGTACCTTCACCGCCGCATTCAGGTCCGCATTGATCTCGCCGATGCGAGTGAGATGCGCGGTCACTAAATCAACGGACGAAATTTCCCGTTGTCGAATCATCGCGGCCATCTTCGACGCACTTTGTCCCAGCACGAACTCAATCTAGCATCCGGTCCGCGGCATCCATTTACTGAGCGGGTGGTTGTTGTTCAGCTAAAATAGGGCCGTAATCCTGTAGATGAAGATTTGGAAAGTCCTTGTTCCCACGGTCGCCGTGTGCGCGGCTTTGTTCGCTGCCAGCGCGGTGACGCCACCGGCCAACCAGCTTTGGGAACACCGCAATCTCGGCAAAGCCTTTTATGAGAATCCCGATACACATCGGGAAGCGGTGGATCAGCTCCGTCAGGCGCTCGATTTAGCGCCGAACTCCGTAGGGGAGCGAATCAATTACGGTCTGGCCCTGTTGCGGGCGGGGCAGACAGATGCTGGGGTCGCTGAGCTTGTCCGCGCACAAAAGCAAGACCCCTCGATTCCGCATACATGGTTTAATCTGGGAATCGTTTACAAGCACAACGGCGACTACCCGCGTTCCATCGAGCAGTTGAACGGCATGGTTCGGCTGGTTCCAAATGAGCCCATTGCGCATTACAATCTGGGCTCGGATTATCGCGCTCTAGGGGACAACGAGAAGGCGCTCCCGGAGTTCAAGAAGGCGGAAGAGCTCAATCCAAACCTTGCCGGCCCACATTTTCAACTCTTCACGCTCTACCAGAGGATGGGAAATAAGGAATCCGCGCTGCACGAACGGCAACTGTTTGAAGAGGCGAAAAAACGCAGCGCGGGCGCGGCCGTTCCAGAAGACATGGAGTGGTGCTTCTACGCGGAGCTCTACGACCCGCCCGAACCCAGGCCTTCCGCTGCCGACGAGCCAACCGAATATAGCGATCGCGTACTGAGCACTGGCTGGGACGCAGCCGACGCTGGCATGGAAGTGCTGGACACTGAAGGGAACGGTCACGCTGACCTGCTCGTCTGGTCACCCCAAAAAGTGCAACTCCTCAAGTCCGGCACTGAAGCTGCGCAGTCCACCGGCCTGGAGCAGCTTCGGGACGTGCGGAACATTGCAGTCGGTGACTTCGACAATGATGGCCTGCCCGATCTGTGCGTCCTGACCGGCGGAGGCGCCATACTGTTCCATAACAACCACGGGCAGTTTACGAAGGCAGCAGATCTCCCCAACACCGGCAACCTGCGCAAAGCCGTCTGGCTCGATTATGATCATGACAACGATCTGGACCTCGTGCTGCTGGGTGCCAAATCATTGTTGCTGCGCAACGATGGAGACGGAAAGTTTGAAGATAAAACTGCTTCTTTCCCTTTTGCGGCAGGAACGGCGATTGATGGTGCGGTGACTGCGCTGCGCGGCGATGCGTCCGCGAGAGATCTGCTGGTCACCTATGCGGACCGCCCCGCTGTTCTATATCGCGACAAGCTGAACGAAGTATTTGAGCCGATGGATGTCTCGGCTCTTCCGGCCGGTTCGTGGGGGCTGGACGTCCAGGATTTCAATCACGACGGGCTGCTCGATGCCGTAGCCTATAACCCCCAATTGAGAGCCGCACAGAATAACGAGACGACATTGGCGCCAGCAGAGAAGCCTCAAGCGGCAAAATCCGGCATCCATGCCGACTTCAATAGTGACAACCGTGAAGACTATGCCCGAATGACCTCCGACGGCGCTTTGCATCTCTACTTGAATAGTTCCCCGGCGCAGCACTGGATGGCCGTGCAGATCGAAGGGATCAAGAACCTGAAAGAAGCCATGGGCGCGACTGTGGAGATGAAGTCCGGTGCTTACTACGGAAAGCAGGTTTACCATGGCGTTCCTGTGGCGTTTGCGACGGACGCGCGAGCCGATGCGGACACGATTCGTATTACCTGGCCCAATGGCCTTATTCAAAACGAGACGCGGAAGAAGAGCGACGAAGCACTGAAGATCACAGAAGCGCAGCGGCTTTCCGGCTCCTGTCCAATGGTGTTTTCCTGGAACGGCCGGGAGTTTCAGTTCATCTCCGACGTTCTGGGTGTGGCGCCGCTGGGCGCAAGTTCCGGAGACGGCAGCTACTTCCCTGTCGATCATGACGAATACATACAGATTCCCGGCTCCGCACTGGAGGAAGATCATGGACGTTATCAGGTGCGCATTACGGAGGAGCTTCACGAGGTTTCTTACATCGACCAGGCGCAACTGATCGCTGTGGATCATCCGGCCAACGAGGACATCTACACGAACGATAAGTTTAAGTCGCCTCCGTATCCGCAGTTCCGCCTGTTCGGCGATACTCACAAAGTTCAACCGGTACGCGCAACGGACGATCGCGGCAATGACGTGACAAGCCGCGTGCTGAAACAGGACCGTGTCTATCCGGACGCCTTCCTGCACGATGCCACAGGAGTTGCCGCAAAGCACAAGCTGGATCTCGATTTCGGCGAGGCCGCGCCGAACGGACGCGCGGTGCTGATACTGAACGGCTGGATCGATTGGGCCGATGGTAGTGCTTTCCTAGCGGCGGCACAGAGCGGTAAAGGCGGACTGATTTTCCCCTATCTTCAGGTGAAGGACAATTCCGGCAAATGGAAAACCGTTATTGAGGATATGGGCGTGCCCTCCGGCGGCCCGAAGACGATTGCAGTGGACCTGACTGGCAAATTCCTCTCTGCTTCGCGCGAGGTTCGTATCGTGACGAATATGAGCATTTTTTGGGATGAGGCATTTCTCCTGGAGAACACGGAAGCACCACCAGTTCATCTGACTCGGATAAATGCTGAAAGCGCCGATCTGCACTTCCGCGGATTTTCACGAACGCTCATCGATCCCAAGCACGGACAGCCCGAACGATTCGTTTATGCCGATGTGATGCCGGTATCCACCTGGAACCCGGTGGAGGGCTTCTACACCCGGTACGGTAATGTCGAAGGATTGATGAACAAGGTAGACGATCGCATGGTGGTGATGGGCTCAGGCGACGAGATACGCCTCAACTTTTCCGCTTCCCGGCTCCCAGTCTTGCCGAAAGGCTGGACACGCGATTATCTGCTGCTGGTAGACGGCTGGTCAAAGGACGCCGACGCGAATACCGCGTTTAGCGACCATGTGCAACCCCTGCCTTATCACGCCATGACCCAGTATCCTTACAAGAGAGGCGAGCATTATCCGCAGGATCCTGAGCACGTCCAGTACGTTCACGACTATCTGACGCGACCGGCACTGCGGCTGATCCGCCCGCTTTCGCAGACCGCACAGCGCCCCGAACCGGCCTTGCAGACGGCGAGAACACGCTGAGCTAAGCCTTCCAGGGTTTCTGGGTCGAAACCACGTCCTGTTTCGGCAGTCCCACGCGCAAGCGTTGCGCGTGCACCCTCTTGATAGGAGTCAATGAACCGCCAAGCTAACCGCTGATGCACGTCGCTACCAACATTTTTGTCGTAGGTCTGCTGATCTTCGTGGCCCACGCATTCACGGGGATCTTCAGCCGCACCCGCGTCCCTGATGTTCTTCTTCTTACGATCATCGGAATCTTGTTGGGTCCCGTCTTTCACCTGGCGAAGCAGGAGAACTTCGGAGCGATTGGACCGGTCTTCGCCACGATCACGCTCGTCATCCTGCTATTTGAAGCGGGACTCACTCTCGATCTTGATGTCCTGCGAGGAGCCATCAAGGCCACGCTCGCCCTGACAATCACAAACTTTGCGCTGACGATGGCGGCAGTGGGCGTGGCCGCGCATTTCCTCACCGGCATGAGCTTCCCGCTCACGTTCATGTTGGGCGCGATCATCGGTTCCACGTCCCCGGCGGTCATTCTTCCTTTGACGAAGCGCCTCTCCATGCAGCAGTCTTCGAAGACCATTCTGTTTCTGGAGTCGGCCGTCAGCGACGTTTTGAGCATCGTGATAGCGATTGGTTTCATGGACAGCTTTCGGATCGGCAAGGTTAACATTGGCCTGCTCTTCGGGCAGACGATCGCCACCATCATTCTGCCGGGCTTCGCAGGGGCACTCGGAGCGTTCGCCTGGTCTGCGCTGTTACGGCGCGTTCGCGGACTGGAAAATTCCATGTTCACCACGCCCGCCTTTGTCTTCGTGCTCTTCGGCATCATCGAAATGGTGGGCTTCAGCGGCTACGTGGCTGCTGTCGTGTTCGGAGCCGTACTGGGAAATATGGAATCGTTTTATCGCGTGTCGTGGCTGCAGCGCCTACTTCCTCCGGAGCCGATCACGTTGAATGAAACGGAGCGCGTGTTTCTCGCGGAAGTCGTTTTCCTACTGAAGACATTTTTCTTCGTTTATGTTGGCGTATCGATGCGTTTCACCGACGTGCGATTCGTGCTGATCGGGCTGGCGCTCACGGCCATTATCTTCCTGGTGAGAATTCCCGCTGCCTGGATCGGTCTGGAGCGCAGCACGCCCACACGCGATGCCGCCCTGATCTCCATCATGAGTCCCAAGGGATTAGCCGCTGTCGTGCTGGCTTCGATTCCACGCGAACAGCGACTTCCTGATGGGGAGATGTTACGGGACGTAACTTACTCGGTGGTTTTTCTCAGCATTGTCTTTACGTCGGTCCTGAGCTTTCTTGTAGAGCGCACCGCGTTAGTGAAACTCTACTCGTTTCCTTTCCGCAATTTTGCCCGTACGCCAGTTGCGGATTCTGCCTCAGACGGCGTCATCGAAAAGTCGCCTACGCCGTGAGGAAGGTGACGCCCAAGGGCAGCAAGCGCCAGGATAATAGCTTTCGAAAACCTGATTCTCCGATGTGGACGGCCAGCAGTCGCTGGAACATTTCCGGGCGTTCCGACAGGCTTGAGAATGCGCGCCGTCTGAAGCCGTCGTGCCGGGCCAGCAGGAGCATTACAGCCGCCATGATGTTGGGCCTCTGCCGCAATTCACGGTGGGCCAGTTCGTACTGAAACAGATCGCCCGCCTTGCATGCTTTCGCCAGCGCGATTGCCTGCTGAAATGAAATACGCATTCCCTCACCCGTAATCGCATCGACCGTGCCGGAGGCATCCCCCACCAGCGCCATGCCCGGTCGTGAAACGCGTCGCAGGACCCGTGATCCGGTAACCGAACCCATCTCTCTGGAGGAGCGTTCGGCGGCTTCCAATCGCCTTTGTAAGTTAGGAAACTCACCCAACGCCTGGTCGAGTCTAAAGTGGGGAGAACCCGATATCAACGCCACGCCCACTTCGTTTTCCGCTATAGGGGTCACGTACACCTGGCAATCCCGTCCCCAGTAGAGCTGGACGTAATCCGACCACGGCGCTATTCGATAGTGCCGCCGGAACCCATACCGGCGTTGCGCATGCCGCACAGCGGAAAGCCCCCCGTCGCGCCTCACACGCGAGTTCTGGCCATCGGCGCCCACCACCACCGTGGCTGTAAGCCGGCTCCCATTGACCAGTAATCCATCCTGGTCGATCCGAACTCCTCGCGCATTCCAGAGGAGCTGTACTCCTAAGTCGGAAGCGCGCCTCACCAGCAATTCGTGCAGTGCTGTTCTGCGCAGGCCACGCGCGGTGTTTTTGGAAAAATCTCCAGTGAGCATAGCTTGCCCGTTGATAAAGGCAACGCCTCTCACCGGGTAGCCGGTGCCTTTAGGGATCTTTACTCCCAGTGATTCCAGGGCTTCCACGCTGTCGGGCATCAGACCCTCTCCGCAAGCTTTGTCGACGGGAGGTTGCGCACTGTCGGCCACCGTCACGGGAAAGCCCTCCAGTCGTAATGCAATCGCCGCGGCCAAGCCCGCTGGCCCGCCGCCAACAATGCAAACCTGCCGAGTTCCACCGGCCGATGCCATACCTCAGCTTAGCTTTTTCAATTCGTCCCGGTAGAGGCGATTTTGAGGAAAGTTTGTCGACAATTCAGACAATAGCCGCCGGGCTTGATCGTCATGGTGGGCGCGCAGTTCGGCAACAGCCAGCAGCAGCTTTGCATAGGGCTGCAGGTAATGGCCCTTCTCGGCGACTAAACGGAAGTTCGCCAGGCCCTCTTCCTTGTCCGTCTGAGCACCGGTGATTCGCAGCAGCCATCGGACCGGCGCTGGTCTCAAGCTAAGCAGATAGTTTTGAATGCCCGCCGCCAAATGAGCGTCATAGCAATCGGGATGATCCCGCAATAGCTTTTCCGCTAAGGCCGTTGCCGATTTTATTTCGCTGAGCGCCGCCACATTCTGTTTTTCGATCAGCGCCGCATAATCCGATGCCAATCCGAGCCTTAGTACGTTCGCCAATTGCGCATTTTTATCATCGGGCGAGGTTTTCAACGTCGCCTCCGCCAGCCGGGCTGCCGCGCTAAGATCCGCCTCGAATTTCGCTTTGACCTGAGGATCCGGCTCCTCCCGCTTTCTATTCAGATAGGCATTGTCATTTAACAGGAAGTCCGATTGCAAAATATGCAGCCGGCTAAGCTCCGAAAACAGATACGCTGCCGCATCGGATACCGGCCCCATGGCATCCGTAGGATGCTGTTGTTCCCATTCCTGAAAATGCTGGTGGGCGTTGTGGAAGTTGAGGTTGTACATATCGTAGTAACCTCGATCCAGTAAGTTGCTGTTATTCGCGCGAAGCGCCGGGGCAAAAAACGCCATGAACGTGATAGCGGCGATTAGCATGTTGTAATACTTCATTCTCACGGTAGCCGATCTGATAAAACTGGATCTGCCCGCGGACCTTAAGCTCATCACCAGTAGGACGCAACCCAACATTCCACGGCTACACTGAAAGGGAAGTCAACCTGACTTTGCTCCGGAGCATCCATGAGTTTCATTGAACGCCGCCGCTTTAATGCCATCCTCGGCGCACTCAGTTTCGTTCCTGCCTGCTCCGCCCTTTCTGGCGGCGGTGGAGAGGCAGAGCGGGACTCGCTGGAACCGGAAATCCTGCGCTTGTCGAGAAACGGGTGGATGCCAAATAACGAGCATCTACCGGTGCTCCTGTACCGGCGTGTACTAGATGCGGGGGCAACGGACGTAGCCACGCTCTTTGACGGGGAGTTCCGCCGCAACGGCTGGCCCCCACAGTGGCGCAATGGTATCTACGACTTTCATCATTACCATTCGACCGCACATGAAGTTCTGGGCTTTGCGGCTGGCCATGCTCGCTTGATGCTGGGCGGGGAGAACGGTCAGGAAGTCACTGTGAATGCCGGCGATGTAGCTATACTGCCGACCGGGACCGGTCACTGCAAACTGACGGCGAGTTCCGACTTTCTAGTAGTGGGTGCGTATCCGCCAGATCAAAATTGGGATATCTGCCGCCATCCGGCTTCGGAGTCGGACATCCGCCGCATGAAGGCACTTCCGTTCCCAAACGTCGATCCAGTGGGTGGCACCTCCGGACCCCTGACGCGGCTCTGGAAGCGTCCCGACAAAGGTTAAGACGTTTTTGCGCGCGTCTTCGCGGAGGAAGTTGAATGGAACGCAAGAAGGGGCAACTCAAAGCTGCCCCTTCTATGCTACTGTCCCGAAGCTACCGCGGCGGTAGTGTTCGTACGTTGCGAAATGGTAGTGAGAAGTGCATCGGCGTGCTTTTCTTCATCGAGCGTCCTCTGAAGCACATCGGCCTGCCTAGAGAGGTTAAGGATTCTGGCCCAATCGCGCGCCGAGCCATACGATGCAATCTCGTAGTGCTCGACCTTTTGAGCCGTGGCGATTAGTCCAGCATCGCGTACAGGCCCTGCCTCGGATTCGCTGACGATGTTTTCTCCAGAGCCGATGAGCGCTGTAATAATTGGATCTTTCTTGTCGTCCACTTTGTCGTTTAGCTCGGCAATCAGTTCTTGCAGGCGAGTAACGTGAACCTCGGTTTCCTGCAGATGAGATTGAAATGCCTGCCTGAGCTGTTCGTCGCTACTGTGCTTGATCATGCTCTGGAGACCTTTCACGATTTGGTTCTCCGTGGAAAGCAGATAGCGGAGTTGCTGAGTGTACAAAGACTGAAAGTTCTTGATGTCGTTCGGTGTAAGCAAACCCATTAAATACCTCGAGGGGGTAGTGACCTCCCTAGCCGTTAGACCTAATGGGCCGGTTTGAGTTTCCAAGGCATTACGCAGCCGAGGGGCCACGGGATGTCTTGTGATTTACCGAGCATAAGCACTAGCCAGAAGGTTTGCCCGCGCGGCAAGCCGATTGGCCTAATGCCTATTTCGTCGTATGCAGCCCGTCGTTTTCGCGGCATTCCAGAGCTCGACCTGCAGGTTGCCGCTAACCAAGTTCCGCCTCGAGCCAGCGGACCATCTTGTATTTGTAGCTGGTGGCGAGATGTGAGTGCGACTCCCACCACCGCACGCCGTGACCAGCGCCTTCGACTGGATAAACCTCGCAACTCGCGTCTGCTTGTCTCATGCGTGCACACATCCGGGTCGACTGCGCGAACGGCACGAGTGAATCGGCCGTTCCGTGGATGAGAAGGAATGGCGGCATGTCGCGCCGCACATTCTCGATGGGTGATAACTGTGAGAGACCAGCTACTATCAAGCTTTCCCAGGGCGTACCACGCACTCCGTTACGGATTTGGGCAGGTATGAAGGTAGAATGCTGGAAAAGACTGATCAGGTCGGTTGGCGTAGAAAGTGCTACGACAGCCCTGACGGAAGCCTCCGGACCGCTTCGTAGCGCGGCCATCGCAGCGAGTTGACCCCCGGCAGATTCGCCGATGAGCGCAATCCGATTCGGATCGACATCGAATTCGCCGGCGTGCGTCTTTACGAACCGGACAGCCTGCTCGACGTCGTCCACCGCGACGCCGAACTGTGTGATGTCCGTGGCCAAACGGTAGCTGATGGAAAACCAAGCAAAACCGGCGTCCGTGAGGGGCTTGAATAATGGCTGAACATCAATGCGCCGATCACCACGAGTCCAGCCGCCGCCATGCACGATAATCGCAGCTGCGGTTGGTCCGGCACTTGTTGGAACTGAAGCGTCGAGGCGCAGACTTTTTCCGTCAACGCGGCTATATTCAACGTCCCGGAGTTGACGCGCAGGAGTAACGGGGGGGCAGACGCTGCTTGTGGTGAGACTTAACATGAGAGAGAAAAATATAGAAAAGGCCCATGTGCGGGCACACATGCTAAGTATCCGATGTGTAGCTTACTTCACAGGTTGCGGCCGGAGCGCATTGACCACCGTTGCTTGCGTAGTTAAAAAAAGCTTCTATCGTCTATTCATCGCGATGCACTCCAGGCGCCGTATCTAATCGAGGTTTGCCGCAAAGAATGGCAGCACTCTTCGCTCCAGCCTTTCCGCCACGCGATTGATATGGTTGCCGGCGTACGTCTCGTACACGTGCGCGATTGAGTAATCGTTCAGAAGCTTGTCCAGAGTCTCCACAGTTCCCGCAATGGGTTGATCTTTTGTCCCGGCGTCCATGCCGATAGCCTTGTATCGCCGCACGTTGGGGATGAACTGGTCGATTATTGCCAGCGGTGCGTTCGCTTCCCATTTGGCAACGATCTGCGGCCGCACCTCACCGTTCTTAAAAGGCAGATCAAGGAACAAGGGCGGATTCTTGGGATTGGGAGATCAGGCCGCCGCAGAAGCGAAAAGCGCCTTGGTGAAGAAATCCGCCTTTGCCACATCGGCGGGATCATGAATCGCTTCGGCCTTGGGGTTGGGGTGTCCACTGCCGGCCGCCAAACAGCACGGGCTCATCAGGTATAAGCTCGAAAAGATTTCGGGATGCTTCATTCCAATGCGAAGAGCGCCGCAGCCTCCCATCGAATGGCCGGCGAGGCCCCGCCCCGCACGGTCGGCCACCGTTCTGTAATGGGCATCTACATACGCGACGAGTTCCTTGGCTATGTAATCTTCCCAGTCGCCGGTGGTAATCGAGTTCGAGTACATGCTCCCCTGATACCGTGTGAACGCGTCGGGCATTACGATGATCATCTCCTTCACTCCGGCGTTCAGAGCTTTGTCGACGACCACGGGGACATTGATGAAGTGCGGCTTGACTCCCCACCACTGATCGACATCGTCGGTGAAGCCATGCAGCACGTACACAACGGTATAGTGACGGCTGCCCTAGTTGTTGTAGCTCGGCGGCAGGTACACAGCTACGCTTCGATCGGGGGAATCGCCTTCGAGGTTTCCCTCAAGCCCTTTGCCGTGGACCTGGATGCGTTGTACGGTGCCGTGGCGGGCCATGTCTTGCGCACTCGAGCCGGCTACGGTCAGAAGCAAGAGGGCGAGGATAGTCAGTTTCATAGGGGCTAGTGTAGTCCTGCCGACTGACAAGGCGCCGATTCCCGCTTAGTGAGAACCAGGTCGGAGCGCCCTGGGCAATGCCGACACGCCGCGCGAGAGTTCGCTCGGACTGCAACCCGCAAACCCGAGTACCAAACCCGGCTTCTGAGAGTGTTTAATGGCGAACGTCGATAGGGCGATGATCTCCAGCCCCAGCATTCGGGCTCGTTCGGCAGCGG
>DATIMM010000087.1:0-22046 GCA_035475295.1 Bryobacteraceae bacterium | reverse complement strand
GCTGGAAACAGACGAGGAGTCATGGCCGCTGTTTGGCGCGCGATCGTTTCGGAAACTCCCGCATTCCATTCCGCCGAGTACGGCTCCAGTCCGCTTTCCGCCAGCTGCGAATAGGTCTTGGACGTCGATTCGTACAACCCTAACTCCACCACCGACAAATACGAGTGCCGAAGCTCCAGATACTCGGAAATCTGAAGATTTGCCAGAGCCAGTTCGGCCCGATGCAGATCCTCGAAAGAATCACGAAAATGAAGCAGCAGCAGGTCACCTTTATGCCCGATAAGCGAGTACATAGCCGATTGGTTTGGGTGACCCTCTCGAGAGCCTTCCTCCATTGGAACCAATACGCTCTTCGCCTCTTCCGTGATCTGATTGCGTTGAGACTGTGGCAGGCCACGCCACGCACTTCGGCGAAAGTGAAACATTTGATGTAGCACGCTAGAGCCCTCTAGCGTCAGCGGAACAGGAGGATGATCGGCCACGTTACTTCTCCCATTCTTTCGCAGGCAGTGGGGGCATCTCGAAACGGTATCGGCCCGCAAAAATTTCTTCAAAGAGCGCCACGGTTTCCGCGTGAATCAGCCCGTTATCGGCTAGCAAATACTGCGCATGCAAGCTCACCGGCTCGCCGCGCATCCCGCTTGTTTTGCCGCCCGCCTCTTCCACCAGCAAAATTCCCGCAGCCATGTCCCACGGATTCAACCCGAACTCCCAAAACGCTTCCAGCCTTCCGCACGCCGTATAGGCGAGATCGAGAGCCGCAGAGCCGCCCCTCCGGACGCCATGCGTCGCCATTGCCAACTGATAGTAAAAATGAATGTTGACGTTCTGATGCCGTCGCCTGCTCGGAAATCCGGTGGAAACGAGCGAATCGTTCAAAGTCCGGCCTCTGCTCACGTAGATTGGAGCGCCATTCAACCGCGCACCGGCTCCGCGCTCGGCTGTGAATAGCTCATCGTTTAGGGGATCGAACACCACTCCGGCAATCACTTCTTCGTTGCGCGCCAACCCTAGCGTGACGTTCCACATCGGATATCCATGGGCGAAATTAGTTGTGCCGTCTAACGGATCGACATACCATCGGAACTCCGACTGCATCTCGGCGCTCCCACCCTCTTCCGCCACAATGCCGTGATCCGGAAACCGCTCTTTCAGCCTCTTAACAATCAGTTGCTCACTGGCGCGGTCTGCCGCGGTGACCAGGTCGTGCTCGCCCTTTAGTTCAAAGTCCACTCCGCGATGCGACATCAATATCTGGCCTGCCTCGCGGGCGACCTCTATCGCAACATCTACGAAATTGCCCATATATCTCCACTTCACCACACGCCTCCCGCACTGCCCGTTACTGGAGAGTACGGGCGGCTATGGCTCGTAGTAGCCGCTACGCGAACTCAGCCGGAGGTTTTGATCTTTTACGGAGACTTTGATCGAATGGAAAGAATTCGGGCCTTGGCGCACGCCCTTCGGGTAGAAACCAAGCAGGTATTGCGTTCGCAGCTCTTTAATGATGTCTGTAAACGCCTGGTCTAATTGCGCGAAGCCCGCTGGAAAGAATATTCGGCCCCCGGTAGCCGCGGCCAGGGAAGCGAGTGCGTGTTCCCCTCCCACTGCGCGGCCCGCGTCGTTTTCTATCGGGACCGTCACGATAGGGTACAGAACGCAATCTGTACGTTGCGCGGCTTTCAACGCATCATCGAAACGCTTGTAACTGGTCGTATCGTTGCCGTCGGTTACAATCACCATCACGTGGCGGCCCTCCCGACCGGCCAAGTTGTCGCTTGCCAGGTAAATCGCATCGTAAAGAGAGGTGCCACCCTCGCCTCGCAGCGAATGCAGAACGCGTTCGGCACGGCGCTGGCTACGGGAAAAGTCAGCTTCCAGGTTCGTTCGCCAATTAAAGCTATAAAGCGCGAAGGTATCGCTGGGATTACCCGCATTGAGTAGCGCCGGTACAAACTTGAGCACCGAATCCTCCTCATAATGAAGATCAATGCGCGTGCTCGCGCTTGTATCGATCATCACGGCTACCGAAAGCGGTAACGATGTGTTCCGCTCGAAGATCGCGATATCTTGCGGCGTGCCCTCGTCCGTCAATTGGAAATCGGACTTGCTCAAGTTGGTTACCGCCCCACCTTCCTGATTACGTACGGTTACCAGCACGCGCACCAGATTCACGCCGACCGAGAAGGTAGCGGGCTGCTGCGTCTCCTCCGGATTAGTTGCCGGGGAATTCTGCTGGCGAGAGGAGGAACGATCCGCGTTGCCGGGATTTACCGGCTTGAATTGCGCTGCGTAAATCGATTGCGATAAGAACAGAACCAACGCAATAGCAACGGCGAAAACCTTACTGCGGCACTGCATTATTTGAAGAACTCGCAAGCAGGCTATCATCCCACTCGCCATCGACCCAGATAGCGCCGTCCTCGAAGTACTCCTTCTTCCAAATCGGTGCTTCACGTTTCAGCCGGTCAATGGCTTTCAGCGCAGCCTGGAAAGCCGGGCGGCGGTGCGGCGCAGAGGCGACTATCACGACGCTAGCCTCACCTATGTGCAGACGCCCCAGCCGATGCACAATACCGATACGGCCCAACTCGAACTCCGCCAGGATCTCCCGTCCGATTTGTTTCATCTGCGCCAAAGCCATCGGCTCATAAGCCTCATAGTCCAGATAAGCTGTGGCTCGGCCCTTCGTGTTGTTCCTTACAACGCCTTCGAAAATGACGACTGCGCCATCCTCCGGACGCTGTAGACTCCGGGCCAACGCTTGTGAGTCGATGGGAGACCGAACAATGTCAAAAACGTTTTGCGTTGTTGCTTCCGCAGCCATATTGGACCCTCCGCTCACGGGAGGCAGAAAGGCAACTTCGTCGTTATCGGCGAGCAATGTGCCGGGCGCGGCAAATTCCTGGTTCCTGGCAAACAAAATTGACGAACGTTGGCCCCGGAGGGTTTCAAATCGTTCCGAATAGCTTTCAAAGACATCTTGAAGAGTCGAGCCTGAAGGTACGTCGAGTGCATCTTCGGCGCACCCGACCAGATCCTTCAGCACGCCGAAAAACAAGACCCGAACTCGCATGCCCAAATCCTAACAAAGGCCTACATGGCCTCCTTCAGGCCTCTACGTATCAGCCACCAATTTGCGGGAAAGCTCGTAAAGAAGCCGATGATCATGCCGATCTGCATCAGAAACCAGTATTCCGGCGTTGTAGGTTCTAAACGAGGACGAAAGTGATGGCTCATCCAGAACATAAATGCAAATAACCCGATCTCGAACGCTGTCAGCGAAATTGTGTCGGCTTTAATGGCCGCCCAAATGCCTGGCCATCCAGAGATATTGCGCATGGGCGCAATGGAGAAATATTGGAACACAATGCCCAGCAAGTACGCTGCTAAAAAGTCGAAAATATAGTCCGTGTACAGCCGCGATCCGATCAAAGTAAAACCTGCGGCAAATACCGACCACTCGGCGATGATGTCGCCTAAAGTGCAGCCGGCTCCACAATGTGTGACGCCTTTCCAAACCTTCTGCCAATACGGCTGCTCTTTCTTAGCGTCGTTCTTATTACCCGAGCCCTTTTGCCGGCCAAAACTGTAGTAGCTCCACAGTGCAAACGGTCCAAAATAAAGGCCGGTAATTGGCCAGACCCAATTCATTACCGTCATCTTCTGCGGGTGCCTCATGACATCAATGGCGAGAATGATGACCGTAACTCCCGAAAGAATCAGGAACCAAATGCTGATCGTATGAAGCATTAAAGGGTCAACCTCCTCAAGCGCAGAGCATTGCTAATGACAGAAACGGAACTGAAGGTCATCGCTGCGCTGGCGATCATGGGACTCAGCACCAGACCAAAAAATGGATACAGCACGCCAGCCGCTATCGGCACGCCAACGCAGTTGTAGATAAACGCAAAGAACAGGTTCTGCCGGATATTGCGCATAGTGGCCCGGCTCAACCGGCGAGCCCGCACAACGCCGCGTAGATCGCCATGCACCAGCGTCACTCCCGCACTTTCCATCGCCACGTCAGTACCAGTCCCCATCGCCAGTCCCACTTGCGCCTGTGCAAGCGCCGGTGCGTCGTTCACACCGTCCCCGGCCATCGCTACCACCCGCCCGCTCGCCTGTAACTGCTTCACTGCGGCCGCTTTCCCTTCCGGTGCAACGCCAGCCAGCACTTCATCGATACCAAGCTTCTGAGCAACAGCTTCCGCCGTGGTGCGATTGTCGCCGGTCAGCATCACAATCCGCGTGTTCTCTCGATGCAGTTGCTGGATGGCTTCGGGAGTCGACGCCTTGATCGGGTCGGATACTCCGATCAGCCCCGCTGGCCGGCCGTCCACGGTAACGAACATGACGGTCTGCCCGTCCCGGCGCATCGCCTCAGCCTGCCCGAGAACTATTTGATACTCGTCCTGCAATTGCCCCAGCAATGCCGTGCTACCCACGGCAATCGCTCTGCCGTCCACTCGTCCTTCAATACCTTTGCCCGGAATCGACCGGAACTCATCGACTTTCCCCGATGAAAGTTGCCTTTCTTGAGCGGCGTGCACGATGGCGGCTGCAAGGGGGTGTTCACTGGCCTGCTCCAAAGCCGCAGCTAGGCGCAACACGTCTCGTTCATCGAAACCGTTGAGAGGAACTACAGCGGTTAACTTCGGTTTACCTTCCGTGAGGGTTCCGGTCTTGTCGACCACCAGCGTGTTTACTTTTTCTAGCGCCTCAAGCGCCTCGGCATTGCGAATCAACACTCCGGCCTGCGCCCCGCGCCCGGTTCCTACCATGATCGACATCGGCGTGGCCAGCCCTAACGCGCAGGGACAAGCGATGATTAGCACCGATACTGCGTTCACAAAAGCATGGGCCAGGCGTGGCTCTGGGCCATAAATCGCCCAGGCAAGAAATGTAATTGCCGCCACTAGCACGACCGCAGGAACGAAATACGAGGCAACAACGTCCGCCAGGCGCTGTATCGGTGCGCGGCTCCGTTGCGCTTCACCCACCAGGCGGACAATCTGGCTGAGTAAAGTGTCCCGGCCGACGCGCTCCGCCCTCATCGTAAAACTGCCTGTACCGTTCAGTGTTGCTCCGGTCACCCTCGCTCCGGCTGCCTTTTCAACTGGGATGGGCTCGCCGGTAATCATGGATTCATCCACGGAACTGCTGCCTTCCAGTACAATTCCATCTACCGGAATTTTCTCGCCCGGCCGCACCCGTAGCGTCTCTCCCGTTTGCACTTGGGCGAGGGCAACGTCGCGCTCCGAGCCGTCCTCCCGAATGAGCCGCGCAGTCTTCGGAGCGAGGCCTAGTAAAGCTTTCAGGGCACTGCTGGTCTGACTACGTGCGCGTAGCTCCAAAACCTGCCCCAGAAGGACCAGAGTCGTGATCACAGCGGCCGGTTCGAAGTACAAAGGCGCCTCGCCCCCGTGCAGACGAAAAGAAGCGGGAATGGAAAAGGGAACCAAAAGAGCAACAACGCTGAACAGGTAAGCGGCGCCTGTCCCCAGCGCGATCAGTGTGAACATGTTCAGGTGACGATTCAGAACCGAAGCCCACCCTCTTTGGAAGAAAGGCCACCCGGCCCATAAGACAACAGGAGTAGCGAGTGCAAACTGAATCCACCCCGTCGCCGTAGTGGAGAGCCAGTGCGCTCCCGGCAACATGTCAAGAACCATAAGGACCAGAAGCGGAGCGGTCAAAATCCCAGCCACCCAAAGCCGGCGCTTCATGTCCACCAGTTCCGGATTTATCTGCTCGCCGGTAACTTCCCGTGGCTCTAGCGCCATTCCACAGATCGGACACGGCCCCGGCTCACTCCGAATGATTTCGGGATGCATCGGGCATGTGTACTCCACGCGCGTGGCCGGCATCTCGAACGTGGCAGGTTCTAGTGCCATTCCGCATTTCGGACAAACGCCCGGACCGGTCCGACGCACTTCGGGGTCCATCGGACACGTGTACTCTACATCTGGCGCCTGGGCCGGAGTTGACGCGTGGACCGGAGCCGCGCTTGCCTTTGATGCCTGAAGGTATTGCCCAGGATTGCTGTCGAACTTGCTCTTGCATCCCGCACAGCAAAAGTAATACGTCTTTCCTTGATGGTCACTCCGGTGTGCGGTCCGCTCCGGATCCACCTGCATTCCGCAAACAGGATCTTTCGCGGTAGCTGTCGTCATTATTTGAAAAGGATTTGCAGGTTGTGGCATTAATTGTCTCCCTCAACGGAGGTGCTTGTAGATCAGATCAAGCAGTTCGTCGTACATGGCGGAAGCTTCCTTCTCTGTCCCCTTACGAATCGATTGAGCGGCGCAGTGACGAAGATGATTTCTCATGAGCGACTTGGCTACTCCACGGAGCGCCTCCTGAGCCGAAGCAATCTGGGTAATGATGTCGGCGCAGTAACGCTCGTCTTCCACCATCTTTTGAAGCCCCCGGATCTGCCCTTCAATGCGCCTAAGGCGCGTCAGATTTTCGCTCTTTAACTCCGGGTCGACAAAAACCGCTTTCTTGTCGGCTTCCGCTTCGGCGGACGCGGTGGGGCTCTTTCCTCGTGGCATTCTCTTTTAGTATACCCGATACCCCTATAGCCTATATGTAAATTCAAGGGGCGTAGCCGCTAGTTGGCGAAACGGTCGCTCCCACAGGGCCGGGGGAGGGCATGGGAGTGTTTAAAGCTCCTGTGAGGCTGAAGTTCTGGAGGAGTACTGCGCTCGTCCACAACTCTTGAAGCACCTGGATATAACTGATCTGCAGCTGGAAGAGCGTCCGTTGAGAAACGATCACCTGCGGGTAGGCGGCGGCCATGGTCCGATACTTGTCCAGGTACAACTGATAGGCTCGAGACGCTCGGGGAATCATTTCCTGCTTGTAACGTGCCGCCTGCGCCTGACGAGCTAAGTATTGCTGCACCAGCGGCTCCGCTACCTGCCGTAAAGAGAGACGGACCCGGCTGACCTCCGCTTGTGCCCGCTCAAACTCGGCTTCCGCGGCCTGGACATTCCCCTGATTGCGATTGAATATGGGTAGCGCAATCGTCACCGTCCCAAATCCCTGAAGTCCAACCTGCCTGCTGGTCTGATCGATCGCTTCGTAGCTTTGTTGCAGGCCAGCTCTCACGGTTACATCTGGCACTGGCTCCCGCCGCGCGCTTTTAAGCTGGGCCTGCGCTGCCACCGCACCTTGCTCCGCGCGTTTTACCGTGGGACTATCACGCAAGATCGTTGCTACAACAGTACGGGGATCAATCGGCGGCAGGTCCTCCAGGTTGCCTTCGAGCTTTGCCAGAGGCAAATCCGGCTGGCCCGCGACAGCAGCTAAAACGCGGAACTGCTGAATATAGTTCCTCTGCGCAGTAACAAAATCAACCTGCGCCTGTCCTTCCTCTACCTCCGATTGCAAAACGTCGGGCGCGTCCGCCTGCCCAACATTCGCCAATTGGTGCGCGGTCGTTACCGCGTCCTGGGCAAGCTTCAGCAGATTTTGTCGCATTTGTACGGTCTGCTGTGCTGCGAGCGCTGCATAAAAACTCTGCGCGACTTCACTGTTGACCCTGCTCCGTTGCTCTGCCGCTCCCAGTTCATCTTCGCGCTGCTGCGCCTGAAGAGCCTCACGCCGCAACCGCAATTTGCCCCCCAACACAATTGTTTGCTGTACGAATGCCCCTTGCTCGCCCCCGTGGTACTCGCCGCCACGAATCTGATCGCCTTCGTAGCCGATCGAAGGATTTGGATACAACCCCGCTTGCTTCGCCTGCCCCGCCGTACGCCGAACTAAATCGCTTGCTTGTTTCAAAGTCGGATTGCTCGTTGCCATCTCCTCGAAATCCTGCAGTCGAAGCGCCTGACGCCCCACGGTCTCCTGCAACAAGTCGGGCGTTGTGGACTGGGCCTTCGTCTCTCCTGGCGGATGCTGTGGACCTTGTTTTGGCGTATCGCTGTGCTCGTGCTGCGGGGCAGGCATCTGCATTCCTGGCATGCTGTTCTGCATGTCCTGCGCTCCCCATCCATCCAGAATCGGACCGGCGGCTGTCGCGGAGACACTCAGACACGCCCCTAGAGCAAGTAAAAGGTACTTGTTCATATTTCCCTCCTACACTCCGTGGCTCATCCCGGGCATGGGGGGCATGGGCTGTTGCTTGCCACGCCGAATACGAGCCATCAATTCGTCGTATTGAGCCGGTGGAAGCACGCGGATCAAAGTCATCATGCCCTGCATGTCCTCGGTCCAGCCGGGACGCAGGCCATAGTTCTCAGGCTTATCAACCAACTTGTCCAGGTTCATCATCGGCCCCTCCATATATGCATCCTGAGGGAATCCGGGGACGCTGTTCGCGTTCGGGCTGATATCGGCTTGCATATCCATCCCTGGCATTGCGGCCATGTCGTGTTCCATGCCCGGCATTGCCACGTTAGCCTTTGACTCGGAAAGCGGCCCATTGGTGCGCGGCTGATCCAAAGTGGAGCCGACTCCCATACCGCGGCCTAAACTCGGTCCGTAGTCTTCGCCGCTCGGCACACCGGGCGTGCCCTGCAGCATCCCCATGCCAGTATTCATATCCACGCCGGCGGGCATCCCCGTCCCCCTCCGCGACATTGGACCCACATTCGAGGACATCTGGTTCATCATGTGGTGGGGCAGATGGCAGTGAACCATCCACTCGCCCGGGTTGTACGCAATGAACTCGATGTCCCGCGATTGCGCGACCCCCACCAGAACGGTGTTCCCGGGCTGCCACGCCGTTCGTGCCATTCGTCCACCCTCGGTTCCGGTCACGTAAAAAGTATGGCCATGGATATGGATGGGGTGGTGATCCATTCCGAGATTGATTAGCCGAATCCGAACGCTATCTCCTTGCCGGACGATCAGCGGTGTGATGGCCGGGCCTGCTTTCCCGTTCATCACGAGCCAATTGAACTCCATGTTCATCGTGTTCGGTACCGTATTGTTCGGCAGTACTGCGTACTCCTGCAGCAGAATCACGAAGTCCTTATCCACCCGCGGCTCGTAAGGCACCTTTGGATGCATTATGAAAGCGCCCAACATGCCCATCATTTCCTGCATCGCCATATGGGAGTGATAAAAGTAGGTCCCCTCTTGCCGGAGCGTAAACTCATAAACGAAACGCCCCCCTGGCTTGATCGGCGCCTGAACAAGTCCCGGCACTCCGTCCATGTCATTTGGAATTTCGAACCCGTGCCAATGCATGGAGGTGGGCTCTGGAAGATGATTGTCCACGATAATCCGGACCCGGTCGCCCTGCGTTACCTGAATGGTTGGTCCCGGGGCACTTCCGTTATAGCCCCAAACGTCAATGGTCCTGTTCGGCAAAACCTTTTGCTTCACTGGCTCGGCGATCAGATGGAAGATCTTGACGCCGTTATCCACCGTATATGGCAAGTTCGGAAGATCAGGCGTTTGTACCAGCACTGATGCCGGAGCAGGCGGTGCTTGTCTGGCGATGGATCGCGCCGGTGTGGAATATGGATAAAGCGATGGCGTAGCGTACGGATTGACATCCGATCGTGTTGACTCCAGGTCGGCAGCATCGGCCATCGTGCCCAGAGTCGCTCCCACGCCAAAAATACTTTTAAAAAAACTGCGGCGATTGCTCATAACTTCTTTCCTGTAAAAACCTCATCAGTCGTACCAACAACAAACGCACAACACCGAGGGCCTTTCGGCGCTCGAATGCTTAAACCGTTTGGAAAGCTAACGCGGAAGACAGGAAAATCAGACGCGGAGAATCGAGAGCGTCAGGAAACGCGGGTTCTTAGGCGGGGTGCTTCGCACCGTAGTAACGGATAACGGGCACGCCGACAGCAACCCTGTCGGAACATCGCCCCATTCCCCAGCCGGTATCGCAATGCCGCCCGTCCAGAGGGCAACGAAGGTGCTAGAAAAATCTGCCGGCCATTCAGCATTCTTCAATTCCGAATACTGATGCTGGCAGGGAGAATGCGGTCTCGTATGGGGCGGCTGGTGCTCTGTGCAACAGGTGGATTGCTGTGTCGCGTAACCACCTGAATCAGGTACAAGGCACGCCGCAAAACACTGCGCATTGACAAATATAGCCGCGACAACCAGCAGCGTAATGATGTGAACGAAACGGGTCACTCGGCCTGATTCCATTCTTAGCACGCCCGTCAAGTGGCCGCGGGCCGGAATGTTCTGGCGCTGGATGTAATCTGGTCATTGAATCAACCGCTTACACACGAGACCCACATCCGCGTCCGATACGCCGAAACCGACCAAATGGGTATTGTCTATTACGCCAACTACTTTGTCTGGATGGAGATCGGCCGGGTCGAACTGGTTCGTTCGCGAGGCCTGAACTACAAGGAACTGGAAAATGCGGAAGGCCTGTTTCTCTCCGTCGTGGATGCTAAATGCCGCTACCTGTTTCCGGCGCGGTACGACCAGGAGATTCTGATCCGGACACAAGTCCACAGCGCCAATCCCCGCATGGTGGAGTTCGCTTATGAGATTCGTTCCGTAAATCCTGACCGCCTGCTGGCTCAGGCCTCCACCAAGCACGTCTGGCTGAATCGCGAGATGCGGCCCAGCCGTCTTCCCTCGCAGTATCAGTATTTGCTTCGTCCCGCCTCGGTCTGACTATAGGCAAGAACATTATTGTCGTGGCCGTACGATCTAGCCTCCCGCCCTTAAGTAAACTTACGGGCGATTGTGGGTGTTCTTTTCCGGGGACTATTGTTATCTATCTAAAGGAGGAAATGCCTTGATGACCCGCCTGCCCAAGATTTCTGAGTGGCCTGTACTTAAACAGTTCCAGCGCCGCGATCCGCATGCACTCGGTGAAACCGCGGCCTCTGCGCGCAGCCACTCCCTTGCTCCTCGGACCAAAGGCGCGGACCGGGTTGTCGGATCGGTATGTCCCTACTGCGCGGTCGGCTGTGGGCAGCTGATTTACGTCAAGGACGAAAAGATCATTGACATCGAAGGCGATCCCGAATCTCCTATCTCAGAAGGCTGCCTGTGCCCGAAAGGCTCCGCTACCTTTCAGCTTGTTACCAGCGACCTTCGTGTTCAGCAGGTGCTTTACCGCCGCCCATACGCAACCGAATGGGAGCCAATTCCGCTGGCCGACGCTATGGAAATGGTCGCGCAGCGTGTAAAGAAGGCCCGGGACGAAAACTGGGAAGCCACCGACGAAAAGGGTACCGTGGTCAATCGCACCATGAGCATGGCCCATCTCGGTGGTGCCACGCTCGACAACGAAGAAAACTATCTCATCAAAAAGCTGTTTAACTCGCTGGGCATTATTCAGGTAGAAAACCAGGCTCGCATTTGACACTCCGCCACGGTCCCCGGTCTGGGGGCCTCATTCGGCAGAGGCGGCGCCACGACTTCGTTGCAGGACTTGGCGAATGCCGACTGTATAGTCATTCAAGGCTCCAACATGGCGGAAAACCATCCGGTGGGATTTCGCTGGGTAATGCAGGCGAAGCAGCGGGGCGCGAAGCTTATACACGTCGATCCCCGCTTCACACGCACCAGTGCGGTTTCCGATATTCACGCTCCCATTCGGGCCGGTAGCGACATTGCCTTTCTCGGTGCATTGATCTCCTATGTAATCGAGAACAATCGCTGCTTCAAGGAATACGTCGACGCCTACACAAACGCAGCCGCCATCATTTCCGAGGACTATCAGGACACCGAAGATCTTGACGGGCTATTTAGCGGCTGGGAGCAGGGCAAGGGCCAATACTCCAGCCAATCCTGGTCATATCAAAGCTTTGAACACGCTGGCAAGGAGAGTCACCAGGTCGCTGAGTCCCACGCCGAAAAGGCGGCTCACTTTCAAGCCGAGCATCCCAAGCGTTACGACCGCGACGACACTCTGCAGCATCCGCGTTGTGTCTTTCAGATTGTCAAGCGACATTACCAGCGCTACACGCCGGAGATGGTGGAAGAGGTTTGCGGCGTATCGCCCGATCTGTTCCGCAAGATCGCCGAAACCATCTGCGACAACTCAGGTCGCGAGCGTACCACCGCCTTTTGCTACGCCGTCGGTTGGACGCAACACACCGTAGGCCCGCAAATTATTCGGGCTTGTTCCATTTTGCAGTTGCTGCTGGGGAACATGGGGCGCCCCGGAAGTGGAATTATGGCGCTCCGTGGCCACGCTACCATTCAAGGCTCGACCGACATCCCGACTCTTTATAGTCTGCTGCCTGGTTACCTTCCTCAGCCCAAGGCTTCGACTGATACTTCACTGGAAAAGTACATGGAGCACTACACTCCTAGTGCTGGTTGGTGGACTCAGTTCCCGAACTACATGGTCTCGCTCTTGAAAGCATGGTATGGGAAGGCCGCTACCGCGGAAAATGAATACTGCTTTTCGCATATCCCGCGCATGACAGGCGATCATTCGCACTTGACGACCGTCGCCGATATGGCCGATGGCGCCCTGAAAGGATACTTCGTCATGGGCGAAAATGCCGCAGTCGGCTCCCCCAACGCCAGCCTTCAACGCAAAGGGTTACGCAACCTCGAGTGGCTTGTAGTTCGCGATTTTTCGCTGATCGAGACAGCCGAGTTCTGGCGCAAATCGCCGGAGCACGAACGTGGCGAGGTGAAAACAGAAGAGATCGGAACCGAAGTCTTCTTCTTTCCCGCTGCCTGCCACACGGAAAAGGACGGGAGCTTTACTCAAACCCAGCGCCTTGCTCAATGGCATCACACCGCGGTTGAGCCTCCGGGTGACGCTCGCAGCGAGCTCAACTTTGTCTATCATCTCGGTAAGCGCCTGAAAGAACTTTATGCCGGCTCGACTGATCCCAAGGATCGCCCCATTCAAGATGTGACTTGGGACTACTCGGTTCGCCCCGGGCGTACGCAGGAGCCGGAGGCAGAGGATGTCTTGGCCGAAATTAACGGCTACACGGTCGAAGATCGCAAGCCCGTCGACAATTACACCAAGCTCAAGGCCGATGGTTCGACAGCCGCAGGCTGCTGGCTCTATACGGGCGTCTACGCGGATGGCATCAATCATGCCGCGAAACGGGAAAAAGCGACGGATCCGGAACACTACGGCCACAACTGGGGTTTCGCTTGGCCCGCAAATCGTCGCGTCATGTACAATCGTGCCTCCGCCGATCGCGATGGACGCCCTTGGTCGGAGCGGAAGAAGTTGGTCTGGTGGGACGAAAAGGAAAAGAAATGGACGGGAAACGACATCCCCGATTTCATTGCCACGCGGCCGCCCACCTTCAAGTCACCAGACGGCGCCAAAGGATTGGACACCATAGCCGGTGATGACCCGTTCATCATGCAGCCCGACGGTAAAGGATGGCTGTATGCCGCAACTGGAATGCTCGACGGGCCCCTGCCAAGCCACTACGAACCGGTAGAGGCGCCTGTGGAGAATGCCATCTACCATCAGCAGTGCAATCCTGTTCGCTTTGAATACATGCGCCGGGATAACCCGATGGCGCGCCCTTACGGCGACGAACGCTTTCCTTACGTCCTCACCACGTACCGCCTGACAGAGCACCACACTTCCGGCGCAATGTCGCGTTGGGTCTCCTGGCTCGCTGAGCTCCAGCCCGAGATGTTCTGTGAAATCTCGCCCGAACTCGCCAACGAGAAAGGAATTCGCAATGGCGATTGGGCAACCATCTCCAGTGCTCGCGGTGAGATCGAAGCTCGAGTCCTGGTCACCGAACGTGTTCGCCCACTCAAATTGGGCCGTCGCTTTGTTCACCAGATCGGCTTGCCGTATCACTGGGGGAATTGCGGACTCGTACGAGGCGATTCTGTCAACGAATTGCTGGGATTCAGTGCAGATCCCAACGTCACCATCATGGAGTCTAAGGCCATCACCGGAAATATTCGAGCCGGTCGCCGCGACCGCCGTAAGCCGGTTCCCATCCCTGCGGAAATCGCCCCCGGCGAGAATCTGCGCGATCTGCCGATCGCCCGGGAGCGCCCCGTCGGGCCACACCGTATTCATTCGGCCAAAACAAAGCAGGACGAACAAACATAAAACTATGGGAACCGGATTCTTTACCGACACAACTCTCTGCATTGGCTGCAAGGCCTGTGAGGTCGCCTGC
This sequence comes from Bryobacteraceae bacterium, assembly GCA_035475295.1. GTDB lineage: Bacteria > Acidobacteriota > Terriglobia > Bryobacterales > Bryobacteraceae > Bog-105. The sequence continues at coordinate 7,971 of DATIMM010000087.1, read as the reverse complement.
AAACAGTGGAACCAACTGCCTGACGACGGCTACCATTTCAGCGGCATGTCGTACGACAATACGATGGCTCTCGGTGCTACCACTTGGCGTCACGTGGCCTTCGTGGAACGGCCGGTTCCGTTGAGCGGAGCCGATACCGGTCTCTCCTGGCTCATGGCCTCCGATGTATGTAAGCACTGTGCGCGGGCCGGCTGTCTCGAAAACTGCCCCACCGGAGCTATCATTCGCACCGAATTTAATTCGGTCTATGTTCAGCCGGATATCTGTAACGGATGCGGCTACTGCGTGTCCGGCTGCCCGTTCGGCGTAATTGACCGCAACCCGGTGGATGGACGGGCCTGGAAATGTACACTCTGCTACGACCGCCAGAAAGACGGCGTCCAGCCCGCCTGCGCGAAGGCCTGCCCCACTCAATCCATTCAGTTTGGGGAAATCGAAGGGCTTCGGGAGCACGCCCAAAAACGTGTCGAGCACTTGCACGAGTTGGGAATGAAGGAGGCTTATCTTTACGGTGAAGATGCTGCCAGCCAACCAGGAACCGGCGGCTTAAACGCGTTCTTCCTCCTGATGGACAAACCGGAGGTGTACAACCTGCCTCCCAATCCGGAAGTACCGACACATAAAGGAAAGAAGAGCTGGATGTCGGCTGGCCTGGCTGCCGCCAGTCTGACCGCCGTGGCATTAGCTTCGGTGATGCTCGGCAATTCGGCAGGGGAGCATCACTAACCATGAGCCGCGCGCTACCACGACTACAAAGTCCCGAAGCTATGGAAGCTCTCGACAGGTCGGGCGACGACGGGCGCAATATCGACAAAGATATGGGAACACTCTCCGGCGAGGCCGCCCGCCAGGCCACGCTCGAGACGAAATACGATACAGCTCTCCATAGCCAGGCTTTCCCGTACGTTCCCACGCATCAGTCTTCCGCGAATCCCACATACTACGAGATGCCGATGCTGAAACAGCCGGTGTGGGAATGGGACATCGCTGCCTACTTTTACGTCGGAGGAGCCGCCGGTGCCAGTGCCGCGCTGGGAGCCGCCGCCCAACTCTGCGCGCCCCGCTCGATGCGTTCACTGATCACCCGCGCGAACTGGATCGGGACCGTCGGGGGCGCGATAAGCGCCTGCTTTCTCATCTACGATCTCGGACGTCCCTCGAGATTTCTGAACATGCTTCGCGTGTTTCGCGTAAGCTCTCCCATGAACATGGGCTCGTGGATTTTGAGTGTATTTTCGACATGTGCTGGCGGCGCCGCCGTACTGCCCCTGGGTCCAGGCCTGTTCCGGCCTTTGGCGTCTCCCCTTGGACTTGTGGCGGGACTGTTCGGCCTGGGGCTTTCCAGCTATACCGGAGTCTTGCTTGCCCAAACCGCGGTCCCCGTCTGGCAACAGTCTTACAGAGTACTGCCCATCCTCTTTGCCGCTTCCGGAACTGCGGCATCGGCAGCGATATTCGAGTTCTTCTCCTGGAATGACCAGGAACTAAGGACGATCGAGCGCTTCGGCTTGGTGGGAAAAATCGGCGAATTGGTCGCTGCGATTGCTCTCGAGCGCGAAGCCAGCCGTGTGGAGCGTGTAGGCCGGCCCTTGAAGCGAGGCTTCGGTGGCTTCCTGTGGCAGTCGGCCAAAATTCTTACCGTCGCTGGTATCGTTGTCGCGCTACTGCCTGGCAAAGGGCGCGGGAAGCGGACCGTCTCTGGCATTCTCGGCACTGCCGGAAGCCTCTGTACCCGCTTCGGCATCTTCTACGCCGGAAAGTCTTCCTCGCGCGACCCGAGAGCCACTTTCGAGCAGCAGCGACACATACCTCCGCCCTCGGTTTCCGCCAGTTTCGGAAACTAGTTCGATGATCCATGTCATTCTTCCTGTCGGCCTCTTGCAGTGCAATTGCTCCATCTTCGGCGACGAGCAATCACGAGAGGCCATCGTAATCGACCCCGGCGACGAGATCGAAAAAATCACGGAGGTGTTGGACCGGCATCAGTTGAAGGTCAAAGCCATCGTGATCACGCACGCCCACATCGACCACGTTGCAGGAGCACATAAATTGAGAGCGCTAACCGGAGCCCCCGTGTACATGAATGAGGCCGACCGGGAACTGCTCAATGCCCTCGACCTGCAGGCAAGCTGGCTTGGTGTGGCAACGCCGCAGCGAACCGAAGTAGATAGCGCCGCCAACGATGGGACCGTCCTGCGCCTTGGCAGTGCCGATTTTCAGGTGATCCATACGCCCGGACACACGCAGGGCAGTTTATCGATCTGGATTCCCAGCCAGGAAAAGTTGGTTGCCGGCGACACGCTGTTTCGGGATTCCATTGGTCGGACAGACCTGCCCGGGGGCAATTCACGCCAGCTCATGACTTCCATCAAAACTCGCCTGCTCGATCTGCCGGAGCAAACCGTCGTTATCCCAGGGCACGGTCCCAACACAACCCTCGGAAGGGAAAAAGAACAGAACCCGTTTCTCCAGGGACTGTAGAGCGCCTTAGCTCAGATACTGAATGCGTTGGGCGATTAGCTTCTTCGTCCCTTCGTAAGGTCGCGGTGGGAATAGACGCGGCGAACTGCTCCAGCGTTATCCCTGGTTTATTGCGAGATACGATGAAAGAACGGAAAGGATAAGAAGATACCGCCAATCGTTTGCGTGGCTCAGAAGGGAAATTTTGGTGCGGTTGCCCATATAGCAGAGTTCCAGCGACTCCACCCGGCGCGCCTGCTAAGAATTCGCGACGGATCATAGCATTTACTCTTCGATAAACGCCCTCGTACAATTGGACTTCCCATAGTAAAATCTATGCTTTTGCAACTTCCTATCACAAACAACCCTGAAGTTGATCTGGATACCGTGTACGATGCCGTCGTCGTCGGCTCGGGAGCTGCGGGCGGCATGGCCGCCTATGTGCTTACATCGCATGGGATGAAAGTGCTTGTCCTGGAGGCAGGGAAGTATGTTCCAACCAGTCAGACACTGCACTCTCTGGAGTGGCCCTACGATCATCCCCGACGCGGCAAAATGCCCTCCGATTATCATGCGCTGACGCTGAACGAATACAATTTTCGAGACCTGCCGTACGCCAAGAACTCCCCCTACAAACAGGTGCAATCCTATGTCCAGGGTTGGGGCGGAAGTGACTACAGCAAGAACATCGTTGTTAATGAGAAGGAGCACCCCTACACGGGTACAAAATACGCCTGGGTTCGCGCCCGCGTGGTCGGTGGAAAGACCAACATCTGGGGCCGCCTGGCCCTCCGTCTCTCTGACTACGATTTGAAGGCAAAGAGCCGCGACGGTTTCGGCCAGGACTGGCCGATTTCCTACGCTGACATTTCTCCCTACTACGACAAGGTTGATACGTATCTGGGCGTGTCAGGGGTTCCGGAAAACCTGCCACAGATGCCGGACGGGAAATACCAGCGGCCGATCAAATTGACCGCCATCGAGATGCACATGCGCCAGACGCTGAAGGGCATGGATCGTGTCTTGACACCGTATCGCGCCGGAGTTACCACCGACGGTCTGAAGCACAACAAGTATCGAAGCCGCTGTTACGGCCGCGGAGCGTGTAACCGCCACACTGGCGGCTGTGACATTCACGCGGCGTTCGATTCTATGACCGGGCTGCTTCGCCCCGCAATGGATACCGGCAATCTCACGTTGCGTCCCAATTCCACCGTCTATGAGGTAACAGTCGACAAGAACACGGGCAAAGCAAGTGGCGTGTCTTTCATTGATAGCCAGACCAAGAAAGACTACAAAGTGAAGGCAAAAACCGTGCTGCTGGGCGCTTCGACCCTCGAAACCGCTCGCCTGATGCTCCTCTCTAAATCGAGCTTGTATCCCAACGGCATCGGCAACTCGAGCGGCCACGTTGGACACAATTTCTGTGAACACATGATGGGGCCACACGTTTCGGGCTTCATGCCTAGCATGGTCGGCAAACCTCGCACACTGGATGATGGCCGGCCGGGCGGCTTTTACATTCCCACCTTCACCAATGTAACCACGAAAAATAAGGATTTCATCCGTGGCTATGGCTTCGAAGGCGGAAGCGGCTGCACCATGATTCCGGGGCCGGCCTTCGACACGCCCGGCTTCGGCGAAGAATACAAAAAGCACGTGCGCGACTACGCGGGCGCTGTCATCTCCATGGGCGCTTTTGGCGAAGTGCTGGCGCGTTATGAAAACTCCGTATCCATCGACCCAAACGTGAAGGATGCATGGGGCATACCGGTTCTCAAGTTCAACTACAAATTCGCCGAGAACGAGCGCAAGATGGCGCAAGACATGGTGAAGACCGGTCGCGAAATGTTTGAGGCGGCTGGCTTCGAAATTCTTTCAAGCTCCGACAATATGTTCACTCCGGGCTGGTCCATTCACGAGCTCGGGACTTCGCGCATGGGCAACGACCCGAAGACATCCGTGGTCAATCAGTATGAGCAGTCCCACGACGTGAAGAACCTCTTCGTGGTTGATGGAAGCCCGTTTGTCAATGCCTCCGCCCAGAACCCGACCTGGACCATCATGGCGCTGTGCTGGCGCTCCTGCGACTATCTGGCGGACCAGATGAAGAAAGGAGAAATTTAGCTATGTCCGGACTTAATCGCCGTGAACTTCTGCTGACTTTGACAGGAGCAGCCTTCGCGATTCAGACTCCGTTTCAGCTGACTGCGGCTGAGCCGGGCAAGCCGTTATTCTTCACAAACGACGAGTTTGCCGCGCTCGACACATTGACGGAACTGATCGTTCCAACTGACGATCACTCACCTGGTGCCAAAACGGCCGGCGTTGCGGCCTACATCGATAGGAGCGTAGCAGAAGCGTTTCTGCCGGAGGAAAAAACATCCTGGCGAAAGGGACTCGCTCTGGTCAACGAACTCTCCCGGTCCATGAACGACAAGTCCTTCAATAAGGCAAGCCATGAGCAGCAGGTGGCCGTCCTGACGAAAATGGCGAAAAACGAAAAAGATCCGAAGACGCCTGCCGAAAAGTTCTTCACGCAATTGAAGCAGACGACAGCGTTTGCCTACTACTCGTCATCGGTTGGCATCCACCAGGACATGAACTATAAAGGGAATGTCCTGCTTCCGCAGTTTGTCGGTTACGCTGTCACTTAATGCGTCTGGCTGTACTCCTTCTCGTCCTCAGTTCCGTTATCTTGGCTGCCGAGGATGGGAAGTACGTCGGTCGTGAGGTGTGCGCTGGCTGCCATACAAGCATCGCCTCCACGCAGTCGCACACCGCTATGGCGCGTACCTGGCAGGGGCTGGGCACAAAGCTTCTTCCTCTGCATTACTCCGAAAGCCACAGTGAAGGGCCCGCGCCGGCGATTCAATATCTAGTCAAGCGGCTGGCCGGTAAGACAGAGCTTACTGTCCGGATGCCGAACCAGCAGCCGCTCTCCTATCCGGTTGAAACGACGATGGGCGGAACGCGCCACGGCCTCAGCTTTTTGCTGCGCGTGCCCGACCTCCAGGGCTCCAAGCTGCCGCGTGCGCCACTTGTAGAAGCGCGCTATCTCCATTACGTCCCAGAGGACGGACTGGCACTCTCCCCGGGTTTCCCCAAGGAGAAGCCGGCCAATTACGAAACGGCGCTCGGACGCGTGCTCACTCCTACCTTCGAGGGCAAGTGTCTTTCGTGTCATGGGGAACCACGTGTTCACGGCGGTCGCACGGAAGCCGGCGTTTCCTGCGAAAACTGTCACGGGCCCGGGCAGGCCCATCTAACCGCTCTGTCGAAGGGTTCGGTCAACAAGGAAATTCTCAATCCGAGTAAGCTTCCCATCCCGGATCAGATGAAGCCATGTTCGCAGTGCCACTCGGGCTTCAGTGTCGTCGAAGATCCGCTGCCCGACGACTTGTTGATCTCCGATCAGGTCACCTCGCTAAGTAATAGCGAATGCTTCCGGCAGAGCGGCGGCAATATGACCTGCACCAATTGCCATGATCCACATCAGGATGCGCCGCGTGCGGTGGTTGTCGCGCGGTCGGAGAAGACATGCCTCGGTTGTCACAGTGCCTCCGTTACTCCTCATCCGGCCTTATGTCCCGTCAATCGCATTTCCGGTTGTGTCGGATGCCATCTGCCCGATTCGCGGGAGCGCCCGCCGCTTGTCGTGGCCGATCACTGGATTCGCGTTCATCCAGAGCAGCACGTCCCTGTCGCCCAGCACTCGCCCGCCTGGCGCAGCCAAGTCACGCCGAAGCACGAGTACCTGCGAATGATCGCGGTGGACGACCGGGCCAAAGCAGAGGCTGTACGCCAGCAGATCGAGGCCGGGGCTTCTTTCTTCGATGTAGCGCGGGCCAACTCAAAGGACCAAGCAACCGCGGAGAATGGCGGCTATCTTGGCGACCTTCCGGCTGATCAGCTTCCTAAGGAGGCGCTTGCTCTTCGCCCCGGCGAGCTTTCACCCGTTTCTGAGATCAACGGCAGGTACGTCATCCTCCAGCGGATGGCGCGGCACTTCCGCGAAGATGCCGAAGCAGTTTTTCATAAGGCCCAGGATCAGCGAGACCGCGGCGAGCGCCAACAATCGGCGGCAACAATTCTCGAAGCCCTGAAGATCTATCCTCAGCTGCTGCGTGGCCTCACTTATCTGGGCATCACCTACGCAGAAGCGGGCAATCCTCAGACCGGCGCGGCCATCCTGAATATCGCCACAAGGCTCTATCCACAGGACGCTGGCGCCCACTTCAATCTCGGAATCGCCTACGGCGCCATGAACAATGATCAGGAGCAGGCGGAATACCGGCGCGCTCTCGAAATTGATCCTGACCTTGTACTCGCCTATCTCAACTTAGGCGCATCGTTTTATGCCAAAGGCCAGTACGACCAAGCTGTTGAGATCTATCGCGAAGGCATCAACGTCAACCCGCTGATCGCCTCGCTGCATTACAGCTTGAGCCTCGCACTGGACCGGCAAAACAAAACGCAAGAAGCCCGGCAAGAACTGATCCTCGCTCAAAAAATAGATCCTACGATCGGGAAGTAATCCCTTTCCCCTCGGTAATCGTAATGATCTTGTTCACCGGTGCACTCTCGAACTTTTCGGTTTGCCCGGTTGGCCAGCGAACTTCGAGCGAACACGCTTTCGCATTCGCCAGCCCAAAGTGCAGCCGCAGGTCGCTCTGCGAAATGTAGCTGCCCCCACTCCGCACCTCTCCCATTTGCTTGCGTCCTTCTGTCGTACAGTAGACGCGAGCACCGATCGCGGAACGATTCGATTTTGTCCCTATCAGCTTGATCTTGATCCAGTTATTCTTCAGGTTCGAATCGCACCGGAGAAGTTGTGGGACATCGTTGATGCAGTTGACCAGTACGTCGATATCACCGTCGTTGTCGAAATCGCCGAACGCGCAACCGCGCCCCGGTACCTGCTCGGTGATACCAGGACCGAGGTCTAGCGAAACATCGTCGAACTTACCATTCCCGAGGTTGTGATAGACAACCTTTCTCTCCCGGTAACCCGATTCCCGCGAGGTCTCCTTCACTTCCGGGTAGACATGGCCGTTGCAGATGAAAATGTCGGGCCATGTGTCGTTATCGTAATCGATAAAACCGGCGCCCCAACCCAGGAAACGGGTGTTCTTGCCGAGCCCCGCCTCGTACGTTTTGTCATCGAACGTCAGGTGGCCCAGATTGCGGTACAGGTCTGCCGTGTCGCCCGCAAAATTTGTCTTGATGATGTCGAGCAGTCCGTCTCCGTCGTAGTCCGCCGCGTCCACGCCCATACCGGCCTGCGATTTTCCGTCCGCGCTGTACGCCGCGCCCGATTCAATGCCCACGTCTGTAAATGTGCCGTCATGATTGTTCTTGTAGAGAATGGCGGAAGCGGAATCGTTCGCCACGTAAATGTCCGGCCAACCGTCGTTGTCGAAATCGCACACCAGGACGCCGAGCCCGTAGGTGCCTTCGGTCTTGAGAATGCCCGATTTTTCGGACACATCGCTGAAGGTGCCGTCGCCA
>DATIMM010000086.1:0-16755 GCA_035475295.1 Bryobacteraceae bacterium | reverse complement strand
TGCCAAAAGCACTGAGTAATCCCCCTGGTCTCTCGCGATTTTTTCCTGCGCCTCTGCTGCAGTCAATTGCGCTCGCGCTGTATCGGAAGCCGCTTTGATTTGGTCGTACGTCGAAGCCGAAACGGCTCCCGTCGCTACCAGTCCCCGGTAGCGTGCTTCGTCTGCGCCTGCCTGATCGGCGCGCGCTTTGGCGGCTGCAACGCTCTCGGCCTGGGCAGTGATGGCGTGGGCATAGTCAGTTATATCTATCCGCATCAACGCCTGACCCGCGCGGACATTCTCGCCGACGTCGACCAATCTCCGAGTGATCTTGCCCGAAACCCGGAACCCCAGATCGCTCTGAACGCGAGCGGTAACGACTCCGGTAAACAATTGGCTGGATTCCGACGACGTGGAGGGTTTCGCGATTCGCACAAGTTCCGGCAGTGTGCGTGAATCTTTCTCCTGGCGCTTGGCGCAACCTGCGCCTAAAAGAGCGAGCAACGCGAGAGGAATCATGGCGAAACGTCGCATTGCTTTAGAGCTTGTCGCTTGTGCAGTAAACATATCGGATCACCTCACCATTCGCGCTTTACGGATTCCATCCCCCGCCAAGAGCTCGGAAAGAGCCGACGGCCGCGCGCGCCGCATTCTCGCGTGTCAACGCCAAATCATCGCGCGCTACCAGCAATTGCCGGTCCGCATCGAGCAGGTCCGTCAACGCGATCACTCCTGCCTGATACGCCTCTTGCGATCTGTCTCTTACCCGCTGTAACGAACTGATTTCCCGCACGACCTCATCTTGTCGGGCCTCGAACTGGATGAGCGCATAGAATGAGTCTTCGACATCTTCCGCCGCGTGTAGTACTGAGTTCCGATAGCTGGCAAGAGCTTCGGCATTAGCGCCTCTCGCTTGCTTCACTTCTGCGTCGACACGGCCAAAATCAAACAGTCTCCAACGTAGGCCCGCGATGGCGCCCGGCTGAAAGGTCTTCTCTCGAAAAAGATCTCCCGCATTGCTTGCTTCGTTGCCGAGCAGTGCGGATAGCGAAAGCTTTGGATAATATTCGGCGAGCGCCTGGCCGATGCGAGCGTTTGAAGCGGCCACATGGCGCTCTGCTGCGATAATGTCCGGTCTTCTCCGCATGAGTTCCGAGGGTTCGGCAAAAGTCGGAATGGCAGGGATCGCCGGAATACCCGAAACCGTTTTCAACTCGGAGGCGTACGTGCCCGGCTGCGCGCCCATGAGGACATCCAGGCGATTGAGTTGAGCCTCCAACGTAATCTGAATTTGTGGCACGGAAGCCTTTGCCTGCGCTAATAACGCTTCGGCCTGAGCCAGCTCTCGATCGGAGGCAATCCCGGCAGTCCTTCGCTGCGAAACAAGCTGGAGCAGGTGATCGTCGATCGCTATCTGTTCGTTCGCAAACGCGAGCCGTAGTTGGGCGCCGCGAATCTGTAGGTACGCATCCGCGGCTTCCGCAGCCACAGATATGCGCGTGCCCAGATGTTCCGCCTCCGCTACCTGTACCTCTTCTGTTGCGGCTTCGGCCCCACGTCTCACGCCGCCAAACAGATCGACCTCCCACGTCGCGCTAATTCCCAGGTCCAGATAGCTCTGATTGCGGTCAAATCCCGGAAAAGCGCCCGCAACGCGCCCCACTGGGCTTTCCAGAGATTGCCGATATGAGGTCGATTGCGCAATTAGGGAGCCGGAAGGCTTCAATCTTGCACCTGCCTCCTTCGCCGCAGCGCGGGCTTGCTCGACACGGTGGAGGGAGGCTGCCAGGTCGAGGTTCTGCTGAACCGCTCGCTGCACGATCTTCGTAAGCTTCGGATCTTCAAATCCGGTCCACCATCTGTCAAGAGACGGTGCTGCAGCAATCGTCTTCCGTGCTTGAACGGCGGGAGCGTTGTGGAAGGGTTGAACGTTGGTTACTGGCTGCCTGTATCTCGGGCCAACGGCGCAACCGGCTAGCAACACTGTGATCAGTCCGCAGGCCACTCCGCACGCTGCCACCCAAGTAAGCCGCGACGGTTTCCCGGCCTTACGCCGCGCCAATCGGCACCAGCTTCTTAGAGGCTTTCCAGAGTTGCCCGTTGATGAAATCGGGAGCAAGCCGGCGCAGAAATGCGAGCTGTTTGGCCTGCCCGGGCCGGATCTCCTGCGCACCCGCCTTCAGGGCCGCAAAGGATTGCTTCACCAATTCATCCGTCGTTATCAACTTGAGGCTGCCCTCCGGAAGATCTGCCGTGAGGTCAGTCTTCACGGCGGGTGGCATGAGCTCGATGACCTCTATGCCGGTTTTCTCCAATTGGAACCGCAGTGATTGGGTGTAGGAGTGAACCGCCGCCTTCGTGGCGCTGTAAATTGGTGCGGACGGCAACGGCACGAACGCCAGCGCGGAAGAAACGTTGATCAGAGTGCCCTTATTCGCCGTGAGAATGTCGATGAACGCGGCGGTCATGCCGATTACACCGCCCAGATTGATATTCATCTCTGTCATCAACCCAGCGAGGTCCGCCGCCGGGACCTTGAGGTTCTTGTGGATCATGATGCCCGCATTATTCATCAGCACGTCCAGTTTGGGGAAATCCGCCTTCACGCGCGCCGCAAGGGCCGCGATTTGCGCGGGGTTCGCCACGTCGCTCTGGACAACGTGAAGCTTCGGGTATTTCGCCTTCACCTCGTCGAGCACCGTGCGGCGCCGGCCAGTCACGATGACCTCGTTACCGAGTTCGATGAACTTGAGAGCGAAAGCCAGGCCAATGCCGGCGGAGCCTCCGGTGATGAGAATGGTGCGGCCCTTTAGATTCATAAGATTCCTTTCATTTCGATTCTCATAGAAGCGGAGCGTTTTGGGGCCCCTCACGAGTCTTCTTTCGATCCCGTCTAGTGCATGGGATTATAGATATAATCCCAAAGTCGCAAAAAAATTTCAGAAACTGGCCAAAAGATGATCGCGGGTACTGCCCAACACCCTCTCCCTATCCGCAGGCTCAGTAAAAAGACGCGCCGTCGCCACGGCACCCGCCATCGCACTGAAAATGATGAAGAAGTTGCGCTCCCGCTCTCTTGCGGTCACGCCCGGCATGAACTCCGCCCACCTATTCGTAAGCTCTTTCATCAGGCCGGCAATCCGTTTTCTAACACTCAATTTACTGCGAGCAATCTCCGGCGCTAACGTTACAATCGGGCACCCCGTATCGGGACGATTACAGTGCTCGGGTGAGAGATACCACCGAACGACCTCTTTCCACCTGGTTTCAGGCGGGACGCTCTGCAGCGAGGCAAAGAGCTTTTCACTAAATTCCGCGAAGCCCTGCGCAATACCCTCGGTGAGAAGCTCGTCCTTGCTCCCAAAGTGCTTGTAAAAGCCACCGACGGTCAGACCTGATGCTTTCATTACGCTTGCGACGCCGGGACCGCTCAGCCCCTCAGCACGGAGCTTGCGAGCGGCGTTCCGCACGATGCGATCGCGGGTTTCCTTCTTGTGTTCCGGTTCGTAACGCATATCGGCTGTTTCTTGGATTATACAGGTAATCCCATAGATTCGCCATTCTGCAAGCGACAGCAGGCTGGGGACGACTGACGTCAGGTTCGGCAAAACCTCTGTCGGCGAACGGAGGGTGGCTCCATTGAACGAATTCGAGCCTGGATCGGCCGGGCACGCCGCCAGGTGTTGGCTGATCAAGCGCCCGGAAGTCCGCTACGACACTTGGATTGTGATATCGCGCTATCAGAGATTGGCACCGGCGGGATAAATCCGCGTTAACGGCGATGTGTTTACGAATTCTGTCGAGCGGTTGCGGATGTAGACGTGGTAGCCAGAAACAGACCAAGCAGTCGGCCTCGATCCTCCAAATACCCGAACTTCCCGTTATTCGCAATCAACCCAGGACGAGTATTCAATCCATTGCGGTAACCGCCCCCTTCAGGTCGAGCGACTTCGAAGCGGCAGGGCCGACCAGCCGAAGACAGCGAAATGGAGGCATATTGAACTCGCACTACCGAGCCGGGGTCATCTCAGCACAGCCGACCATCCGGGTCATACAAGGTGGGAGCGCCGTAAGATGAAAGAACGGATTTGAGGAGAATTGTTTTGAATACAGTTTTCTTTTCGTACTCGCATAAGGACGAAAGCCTGCGGGACGAGCTCGAAGTCCATCTCAGCCTGCTGAAGCGGCAGGGCGTTATTTCGGTCTGGCATGACCGGCGCTTGGGCGCCGGAAACGAACTCAACGCAGGCATCAGCCGCGAGCTTGAGCGCGCCGATATCATCCTCTTGTTAGTGAGTCCCGATTTCCTGGCCTCCGATTACTGCTACAGCGTCGAAAGGACTCGCGCCCTTGAACGTCACGATAAAGGCGAGGCCCGGGTGATACCGGTCATCCTCCGGCCTTGCGATTGGCACCATGCGCCCTTCGGCAAGTTACTCGCCCTGCCCCGAGATGGCAAGCCGGTTACGCGTTGGACCGATCGGGATGAAGCCTTTCTCAATGTGATCAACGCGATCCGCACGGTATTACAGCCGGCAGGCCCCAGCACCGCGGCGGCAAGGCCGGTCGGCAATCCGGCCGATACTAGAGATGCTTCTTCGCGCGAGCCTCGTTCGAGCAATCTGCGCCTACGCAAAATCTTCACGGATCATGACCGCGATCTCTTTTTGGAAGAGGCCTTCCAGTTCATGATGCGCTTTTCGAAAACTCTTTGGAGGAGCTGAAGGCCCGCAATCCGGGATATGAAACGGCATTCAAGCGTATCGACGCGACGATGTTTTCGGCAGCGATCTACCGTACCGGGTCGGCCCTCGCGCGTTGTCAGATCCGGTTAGGCGGAATGATGGGAAACGGGATCTCCTTTTCCTACGGAAATGCTCCTTACGAGAACAGTTTGAATGAGAGCCGTCTGTCGAAACCGGAGAACAGGCACTCGGCCTGCGTCCTCTAGGCATGCAGTCATTCGGCGCATCCTCCAAGCCGGGCCATCTCAGTTTCGAGGGTGCCGCCGAGTATTACTGGGAACTCTTCATTCAGCCGCTCCAGCGGTGAGACCGAGAGGATCTGAAAGCGCGGGTAATTTTATGATCCCCAAACTGCTGAGCGATATCGTCGAAGCTGATATTCAGGCTCTTAGAGATGGGGGTGTTCAGGAAGGGCAAACACTTGAGTTTAAGCGGGAACTGCCCGGAACCCGGGATGAAGACAAACGTGAGTTTCTCGCGGATGCCTCGTCATTCGCAAACACCGATGGTGGCGACATAATCTATGGAGTTGCCGAAGAGCAAGGAGTCATAACCGATATCGTCGGTGCATCCTCGCCGGATTTCGATGCGGAGATCCTTAGGCTGGAGAGTCTTATCCGAGACGGCATATCGCCTCGGATGGGGATTACGTCCCGCATTGTGCCTTGCGCCGCAGGTAAACTACTCGTACTTCGCATCGAGAAGAGTTGGATACGACCGCATCGGGTGATCTTCCGTGGACACGATAAATTCTACGGGCGCACGTCGGCCGGCAAGTTTGCGCTGGATGTGAGTCAGCTTCGCACGGCATTTCTCCATTCGGCAACACTATCAGAACAAATCAGCACGTTCCGCGTAGACCGAATCATCGATATCGCGAATGATCGCGCGCCTGTGGCTTTGGTGAAAGCTCCGACCGTGGTCTTGCACCTCGTTCCGTTGAACGCGCTTTCCGAGCAGCCTGAATTTGATGTCGCTGAACTTTACAGAAATCCGTCATTACACCAGCCTTTGAGCGCCTCGGGATGGAGCCAACGCATGACATTTGACGGCATCCTGCTCCACACGCCCGTGGACGGCGAGGGAAAGGTCAGTTCATACACACAGTTTTACAGGAACGGAATTCTGGAAGCTGTGGCCACTTCGCTCTTAGAAACACGTCAGGTTCCTGGACAACGGTTGATTCCACATGTAGTCTTCGAGAGCTCTGCACTTATATACCTGCAGCGATGCTTGCAATCGCTGGAACGCCTGGGCGTCAGACCTCCTGTGTCGGTCATGCTGACGATTCTGAACGTACGGGGTCTCAGAATGGCAATGGGAGCGTTTAGTGATGACGGCGGCAACGAAATTCGGGAGGAGACGTTAATTCTTCCGGGCGCGTTGGCCCCGAACTTCTCAGCGTCGCCTAGCTCAATCCTCCGGCCTATGTTTGATCGGATGTGGAACGCTTGCGGCCTGTTGAGATCTTCAAATTTTGATGAGGCGGGGAATTGGGCACATCGGTGCGGCTTTTGATCAGACGTTTCAATATCAGCCTGAGCGCAATTCGCGTGGTTAGTGAGCCTGGCAGTCCTGCTACGCAAGTAACTCTATTCTCCGCAGAGCGCTTTCACTAAAGCGCTCAGGTCACGTTTGAGGGAGGAGAACCGGGAAATTCGGATCATCAGAACTATGGAACGGCTCCGACGTACATGAATCCTCTCCCTATTCCAGACGAGAAGGTGCTTGCGTTCCGTAGTGGTTCTGCTTACAATTCAGTAGCGGGAGCAAAGAAGGTTGGAGCCTTCTTTGTCCCTAACTTCACAATCGAGGTATCAGCTCGAATGCAAAGCTGTTCGTACTCTAGCATTCTATTTACGTTTGCCTTTTGCGGCACACGTTTCCATTTCCATTCATCAGCGGTTCTGCTCCAGCCTGGCTCTACCTCCTTCTTTTGGAGGGGGATACTTCATGGCTAAGTCGCGAGCGTCTTCGTTCCGGCCAGGCCAGAGTGGCGCCTGTGAAGCCGTCTTATATACCTTTACGGAGTGGCCCGGGAATAGCTGCGCGGGGCCCAGAGTTCTGCAGATTGCCGCTGATGGGTTGCTACAGGCGGCCACGTATATGAACCGGTGGCACCAAGATTTTCGCATTCAGCGAGTGGAGGCGATTGGTCTGATTGAAATGATTTCGGGCTCCCCGCTGGACTGACCATCCGTGAACCCGCTCACAATCGTTTTCGCAAAAAAGAGGCTTTCCCAATCGATAATAGGCCTATTTCCGATCCTTTTAAGAGAACCCACTTTCTTTTAGGCTTCGAGGAGATCTGTGGCGGGAGAACTAATGAGAATTGAGAAAGGGCAGGAATGCGCCTTCTCTCCGGGCCAGGACACGCCTTAATACGGAGGACGTATGCTATGCCGGGAGCTTAGGTGCCCAGAGATTGTCCGATGCTCTGACGGTCTACGTCCCACAGACCATCCTCCCCAAAATTTAATTACATCCCGATACGGTAATAAAGCGAGCCCGGACTTCTCCGGCTTTTTATTTGTCCCTAATCTCTCGGAATGTCCTTTACAGGAGTCCCATCCCTCTGATGCTTTCCCGACAAATCAGAAGCGAGGAGGCAATGAAAAAGGGAAAACGGCAAAATGGCGCCTCGCGAGCACAGCGCATCAGTCCTGGTAGGTTCAGGACTGTCCAGCGGATCCTCTCGATGCGGTCGCGCTGGCCTTTTACTCCTCTCTGATGATCCACGGCTCACAACTGAAATACTGCGCGAGTCACGGCTACCCAAATCACCTGGATCAGCAGGATCAGGAATCGGGCCGAGCACAATCGCGCCCAAAAAGTAATGTTCTAAAGTTGTGAAAAAGAGGGCGCTTTTTATTCATGTATGGGAAACATAGCTCTTTCATAAGCACCCGAAAAAGGAAAAATCAAATTCAGAATGATAAAGCGCACCATGCAGGTCTGCGTACCCCTGTTGTCCGCAGTGCGCGCTACTCCGTCCGGGGGAGGCCAGGACTTACGCGGGTCTTTCGCCTTTTTTCTGTGAGTCTTCTCCTCCCCTTACTACCCCCAGAGGACTACTCGTGCCCGGGGAACCGGGAGTTGCATCGTTCGGGCCGTCCGGCGATGCGAACGCAATGGCCGCCATCGTCATGAGGAAGCGGTAGCCATAGGAACCGGTGTCGTTCGTCGTTCGTGAGTTCTGGTCCCCGGGCCAGACCGGCTCGATGCCGAGCCACCGCACGGTACTGTCACATTGCGGTACGGAAGACATTGTATAGATCTGGAAGGGTGCTGGTGGTAATGGGGCCGAGATGGAATGCTGTTCCAAACTTATGTCAGGCGGCGATGATCTCCTGCCATGTCTCAAATCGACTCTGCCTATCGGCTTGGTAGTCCGCCGCGGAAAGGAGGTGTCGTTTCGGTCGGAAGTGGGCAGCCAGTACGTCATGTATGTCAAGAAAACGTTGCGCATGCTCAGGAGACTTGAAGCGCTTCATTCGCCGCTCGCGTTGCCGAGTCGGCTGATGCGAATTCTCTGCTCGAGTGTTTAAGTACCGACTCTGCCGATGAGCCACTCGGGGCAGAACTATTTTCTTGGCAGCACCATAGCTGCAAAGCTTGTCGGTAACGATCACGCGAGGCCGGCGTCGGCTGGTTTGTAATAGTTTGCGAAAGAAGCGGATAGCGGCAAAACGATCCCGCTTCGGCTGTCCCAAAATATCGATCACAGCGCCATGCTGATCCACGGCACACCAAAGATAATGTTGGACGCCATTGATCTTCAGAAACACTTCATCCAGGAACCATTTGTCACCCAACTTCGGCCGTCTCCGGTTTAACTTCGCTACATAGCAAGCCCCGAATTTGTCGCACCAGCGCCGGATCGTTTCGTAGCTCAACTGCACGCCGCGGAACGCCATCATCAGTTCCACTTCTCGCAGGCTTACGGCAAAGTTGAAGTACAGCCACACGCATTGCGAAATGACCTGTTCCGGAAACCGGTAACCACGATAGGGATTCGTTGACACCCTGTCAGCATCTCATCTGCTCGATGTGACAATGCCCTCTGGACGACCCGGTCCCGCGAAATCGAGCGAAGCTTAGGTCCGTTTGCCTTCGCGATTAATCTGAGACTGCTGGAATCGCTCGATTAAATCGCGGATTTTTATAGCATCCCGCTTACTATGTCCGCGGCTCACGATGGGATCGGTTCCGCCAGTTGAATCAATTTGAATTGTGGACCAGATGAGCCCTGTCCGGATACTCACCGATGCGACTTGGGAAATCGAGATGCTCTCTTCATTCGAACCAATGAGCCGTGGCTTAATGCGGGATACGCGCTGGGGCGTGACTTCGATCCTCAGTGGAAACCAAAGGTTTCCGGCGGTCCAGTGACTTGCCTTGAAAACGTATTTTTCTTCGGACATGAGCAAAAGTTAGACGCTTGAGTCAGCTCTTACGCCTCGCGATGACTATAATACCGGGGCTACAGCATTTGTCGCGCCGGGAGTTCTACAAGGCCCTTTGCATGGCATCCGGGTGCTCCTTCAGAAAACAATGGATCGCACGGTACTGCACTGTGGCGCCACAGATGATGAACTCCCGACGGGGATTGTGCCTTCTTTTCAGTCTGGAAAATCAGCTGAGAGTTGTGGGTTTGTCATGCGATGAGCTGGGCGTCGAGCGCAGAAACTTGTCTGACACTTGGCGGCGAGCGGCGCCAATACACGAACTACATTGTTCTTGAAAAAGGACCATCCTATTACGCTGGTTCTAATGCTGACGGATGCCCCCAGGTGACATCGATCAGGAAAGTCCTGACCAGGCTTCTGTTGAATTTAGCTGCCCTCGTCAACTTGACCATTTGTTGTTTTGATTGAAGGTCATATCATATTCGTTTGCACACGTCAAAAAGGCAAGCGGCATTCCAAGTAGGACTGTGGCTCGGCAGCCTGTTTTTATGGCCTCATTTTGCACACGCCGCGACCGTAAAGATCCGTCCGGTTGAGATCCATGACGTTCTGGTAAATCCAGGGATGGGGATCGAAACCTTTCAGCGATACAACGGCGATACGCTGAATCCCGGCATCAAATGGTCGGAAGCTGGCCCAACGGAGAAACTCACACCTCTCGCGGAAAAGCCCGACTTTCCAGCTTCGACGGTCGCCTATTGCCGCTGGCACTGGTCCACGCTCGAACCCGTCAAGGGAGAAGTTCATTGGGAGATCATCGATCTCGCATTGCGTGAGGCGAGACGCCATGGACAGCGCCTCGCTATGCGCTTGATGCCCTACGATCCGAAACATCCATTACCGCAGTGGTACCGCGACTCGGGAGCGGCGCGTGCGAACAGCGATTCTTCAAAAGACGGCAAGATTTGGCAGCCGGACTTCAGCGACCCTCTGTATTTCAAATATTGGAGCTCCCTCATCACGGAAGCTGGCAAGCATTACGACGGCAACCCCGATCTCGATAGCGTCGATATCTCCACGGTGGGCTATTGGGGGGAGGGTTGGAGCGATTACATGCCGGCATTCCCTGTGCAGCGCGAGTTGATCGATGTCTATCGCAAGGCCTTTCGAAAGACTCCGCTGCTGATGAACTTCGACCAGCCGGAGGCATTGGCATACGGCACATCCCATGGCGCGGGCTGGCGTTTTGATTGCCTCGGCGACCTGCGTCCAGGATGGGCACATATGTTCGATTTCTATCCCGAGCAGATCGCAAGAACGGGAATCCAGGACGTTTGGAAGACTGCCCCTGTCTCGATGGAGACCTGTGGCGTTCCGGAATCATGGTTCCGCAAGGGATGGGATGTGAAGTACATCCTGAAGGAAGCATTGCGCTGGCACGTGAGCACACTCAATGTGAAATCGAGCGCCATACCGAAGCCCTGGAGAGAGGATTTCGAAGAGTTCGAGCGCAGAATGGGTTACCGCTTCGCGCTGCGGCAGGCCGAATGGCAGGACGAAGTCTCCGCCGGCCAGCCGATCGGGTTATCAACCTGGTGGGTGAACGAAGGGGTTGCTCCCGTATACAGGTCCTTTGTGCTGGCATTTCATCTCGGTTCGCCGGTCCATTCTGCAGTGGTACGCACGGACGCGGACGTCCGCAAGTGGCTTCCCGGGGATGCGGTATTTGAAGATCCGGTTTTCGTCCCGGCTGATTTGCCTGCTGGCGACTATGAATTGAGTGTCGCCCTGCTCGATCCGGTCACGCTTCAACCGGCCATCCGGCTTGGCATGCAAGGCAGGGACAGCGATGGCTGGTACCGGCTCGGCAAGATTCATGTCAAAGCAGAAAGGTGACTTGCGGCAGCTTACGGCTGCTCCATAGATGTCTTCCTGGGTGCATTCTTTTCCTGAAGCTTGATTTGCGCCTGATCCTGCGCCGGTTGTCCGCAGTCAAGTCTCAATTGGTCGTCGAATCAGTAACCTGGCACATTCGGCCTAACCTTGTTACGGGACCTGCTTACTTGGATCAAGGTTCTTGTAACGTGGAGTAACATTCGAATCTGTGACGACGTAAGCGACTGACTCTGCTTGTCGATAGGGTTTTGACTACGGACACCCAACCGGTGTAGGTTGCCAGTGAACCGCAGCTTCGGGAAGGCGTATACCGGCGATGTCCTTACGGTCGGCATCTATTTCCTTTCCGGAGCGTTCGCCTGCTAACGGAACCCCGCAAAACGCGCTCTAACGGTCGAGGAGAAAACACCGATGAAATGCGCCATACCTGCTATTGCCGCGTTTCTGGGCTTACTGGCCCCAGCGCTGGCGCAAAATTACCCCGACCGGAATAACCAGCCATACCAAGACTCGGGAAATCACGACCGCAGCTACCGTCGTGATCAAAATAGCAACTATCCAGACACCATTCCGTCAGGCACGCGAATCAACGTACGGACAAACGATACGATCGACGTTCGCAGCCACGCCGATAACCGCATTTATGCCGGCACCATCGCCGAAGATGTCGTCGGAGAGAACGGAAGGGTGCTGATCCCAAGAGGTGCGAACGCCGAACTCATCGTCACAAACGTGAATAATAACGAAGAATCTGTGGACCTGGAATCCGTGACCATTAACGGTCATCGGTATATGGTTTCTGCCGATGCCTATGACCAGTCCCGGCGCGCTGGCCTTGGCAAAAATAAGCGGACGGGTGAATTCCTCGGAGGAGGAGCGGCACTCGGAGCCATCGTAGGAGCGATCGCTGGCGGAGGGAAGGGCGCAGCCATCGGCGCTGCGGCAGGCGCGGGAGCAGGAGCTGGCACTCAAGTCCTCACGCGAGGCAAAACGGTCCGCATCCCTGCCGAAAGCGTTCTGACCTTCCGCCTGAATCAGCCGCTGAAACTCGGCCGTGGAACTTACGCCACCGATCGAGGCGAAAACCGCAACGGCCAGCACTATCACGACAACTACTATGGCCACAACCGCGATCAAAACACCCCGCCGCAATAACTCGGGAGGACCGCCTGATAACCGCTAACTCAGGGTGACATAGTTTTCGCGTTGCCTGTCATCCTGTATCAATCCGAACAAAGCACATCTTCGGGAAGGCGTCAATGCCTCCAAATGGGTTCCTCTATACATCCCCGTCACGCGCGAATAATCGTCGAGCGCACTCAAGTTGTACGAGACGCCGACAACACGTCCAAACGAAGCGATCTCACACGAGACGCCGACAACACGTCCAAACGAAGCGATCTCACGCTGGTTTGAGCAACTTCACGACCTCACGCGAGCGCAGGATGGACCCCCTCAATTAAGTGCAGGCCTCCGCAATGTCGCGCGCGACCCATGAAACCTGTGAAAATCGATCTATGGCGGCCAACCCGCGCCCCCAACCTTCGGATGGCATTCATCGCCGCCGCATTCTTAACGGCCTGAAGTTCATACTTGCTCTCGCCCTGCTGGCCATCATTGTCCTGTGCCTGGTCTTCTCCTGGACCACTCGCGACGCCATGGCCAGTCTTCCGTTCCTTAAGCGGCAAGCCAATAGACCCGGTGTCCTTACTGAAAACGCACCAGTGGATGTGCGGCCTTGGCAGACAGCACAGGCCCTCGCGTTTTTGGCAGTCACGGCGGAAGAAACCCAATACGCGCGTGACGCCGAGCGTTTGGCTGACCACGAAGTCGACCAGGCGTTCGCTTCAGCTCTCCGTGAAGCCGCTGCAAAGCCCTATGCGCTTACTGGCGCTGCGCTCACTCTCTCACGCAAAGTCGAGCACTTCAGCAGATCGTCAGAGAGGACCAAGCCGCCGTCCAGAAACTCACGCATTCTCCCTCTTCGAAAGCTCGGCGTGCGGCGCCCCCCGGCGCGGACGATCTCGCTATAGCAAAAGCCCAGCTCGGCCTTGACTCGGATGAAGTGGCCGATGCGCAGCGAGATTTGGCCCGTGCTGTAGGTGATGAGCGCGCCACGATTAAGCAACAGCTCGCCGCTCATGAGGCGGCCATGCGTAAATACGACGCGCAGGTTCGCAGCCCCGAGCCCGTTGCCCTTTTCGGCTCGGCAAGAAGGAACGGTTGCTACACGCCTCGCGGCTTGGCTTACTCAACGTACACGCTACCAGTTGATTCAGCAGGCGCTCCATCAGGCGCAAGCAGATGCGGTCGCACTCACCGATCAGCACGACCAGCTTGAGAACCAGGCGAGCGTAGGCGACTCGCCAGCTATCGCTAAATCACCACAGCCTGGGGCCAGCACCGCACCCGCGCTGCAGCCGGACAAGGCCGCCACGCTACCGAGTTGCTGAGCAGAACTGCGCAGCGCCAGCTTCTCAGCATCTACGACGACCGAATCCAAACTCAACAGCAGCTCGCCTCCGTTTACGGCAAATGGTCCGCCCAGGTGCTTCTGCAGCATCGCATCGTACTCCACCTGCTAGCGCAATCGTTTGCGCTGATTGCGTTTATTCTCCTTTGCGTGATCTTCTTCGACATTCTCGTGCGGTATCTCGTACGGCGCCCCGGAGTCGACCGGCGCCGCATGTATTCCCGGCGCATCCTCCTCACGCTTGGTATACAGGTCATCGCCCTCCTGCTTATCCTGCTGATTGTGTTTGGAACCCCTCGCCAGCTGCCTACCATCGTTGGCTTCACCACAGCCGGCCTCACAGTGGTCCTGCAGGACTTCATCCTGGGGTTCTTCGGCTGGTTCGTGCTGATGGGTAAGAATGGCATCCGGGTCGGCGACTGGGTAGAGATCAACGGCGTTGGAGGCGAAGTCATAGAAGTGGGACTCCTCCGCACCACCCTCCTCGAAACCGGCAACTGGACGGATAAAGGTCACCCCACTGGGCGTCGCGTAACCTTTATCAATAGCTTAGGCCGTCAAAGGCCAGTACTTTAACTTTTCCACCACAGGGCAGTGGATGTGGGACGAGATCATGTTCAGCATTCCCGCCACGGGCGATGCCTACGCCGTGATCGAGCTCATCTATCAAGCTGTGGTGAAGGAAACGGAACAGGCGGCGCGGCAGGCGGAAGAAGAGTGGCACCACGTCACGCAAAAGAACGAGTTGAGCCGCTTCACTGCCGAGCCAGCGGTAAGCCTGCGCCCCGGCGCATACGGAATCGAGATTGTCGTACGCTATGTCACGCGTGCGTCAGACCGCTTCGAAGCACGCAATCGACTGTACCAGTGTGTGATTGGCCTGCTGCAAAAACCAGTTGCCTCCCCATCTGAGACGTCTCCATCAGAACTACATCGGCCGCCAAACCCCCTCCCGGTCTGAACATTTTCTTGGGCCGGCAGGACTTCCTAGGGCGCCCAAAACGCCTTGGCCACTCGTGATGGAAGGAAAGCATCGGATCTACGTTCGCTGGTGAACTCGAACAGATCCGGTTTCTTCTCGGGCATGTCTCTGTTCAGATGCAAAAACCGCTTCAGCTGCACGAGCGCATCCGGGTATCATCAACGACCCGTACGGTCCAAATACTCATGCGCTCACCCGATTTTGATGATCGACAGGAATTTTCCGCCCTGCTATTGTGCCAATGTCCGCGCTGATGTTTGACGTTGGGCAACACATGGTGAAGGCCGTTACTTTCCTATTTTGTCGGATGTAGCTGATACTGGAGAAAGAGGAAGAACTCCGATGACCGCTCGGGCTGAAGTTTCGATTGAACAGGATGTCAGGCGGCGCCTCGTGGCCGACTATGGCGGGACACTGATTCTTGTGCCGGGAGATAAAGACGATCCGGAGATGCTGTTCGAGAAGGTCTGCGCTGAGTTTGAGAACGTCAAAATCGAGCAGGATGAGGAGGGAAATGTCTACGTCATGGCTCCGGTAGGAGCGGAGTCTTCCGACCAGAACACGGAGCTAACCATGCAGCTACGACTCTGGGCCAAACAGGACGGGCGGGGGCGAGTGTTTGGTCCGGATGCCGAGTTCATTTTTCCCAATCGGTCGAAGCGAGGCCCAGATGCCGCTTGGATTCGCAACGAGAAGCTAGCCGCGCTTCCTCGCAGCGAGCGGCGCAAATTTGCTCCAGTGATCCCGGATTTTGTGGTGGAGTTAAAATCACCCACCGATCGGCTCTCGAAGCTCAAACAGAAGATGCTCGAATATCGACGGAATGGGGTGGATCTCGGCTGGCTGATAGATCCGGACCAACAAACGGTATGGATTTATCGGGCCCTAGACGAGGCGCCGGAAGTCTTCCAGGGAGATCGTTTAACAGCCGATGGACCGATCGCCGGATTTGTGATTGATTTGCAGCCGATTTGGAAAGGGCTAGACTTTAGCTAATCTTTTTTATCGGCCGACTTATAAGCAATCTATTCCATTCACAGCCAACCGGCCTATCATGCTCCTGCTATTCGGGCCAATCCGTCGCGCGGCCTGCTCTGAAACGAGTCGCCCTTTTACGCGTGAATCCATAAACCATAAATGTAAGCACGGTGGATGGTTCTATCTATTCCGAGCCATCGACAGCCGCGGGCGGACAATCGATTTCCATTTGTCACAACGTACTGATGCCTGTGCTGCGCAGAAACTCATGTAGCGATGTTTTCGAGCCAGTATTCATGGCGCAGCCCCCCGAGCACTTTCCTACTTCGAACGATAGAACCAAGCGCGATGGAATGATCGCTGCTGATGGGAACTGGCCTGACTCCATCAGGAATGCCGGGTCCTAAGCTGGAGTGGGGACGGCCCTCGTTGTAGTGTCGAACGTAATCACGTAAGATGCGGCGCACGTGTTTTTCGCCAAACGGAATCATAAGATCCAAACACTCGCGTCGGATTGTGCCAATTAACCGTTCGCACAGCGCATTCGCCTTCGGAGCCCTCGCCGGGATCTTGACGACAAGCAAACCCATACTCCTGATTTGTTCAACTAATTCCATGGAGTAGATGGAATCTCGTCATGAATGAGAAACCGATATTCATGCTCGGTCGGAAGTGCCTCTCGGAACTGCTGGGTCGTCCAACCGGCCGTCGGGTGGTCCGTAACATTGATGTGGCAAATACGCCGACTCGCATGTTCCATTACGACGAATACATAGAGCCCCTTCAGAAAAGCTGTGACCACGGTGAAGAAGTCGCACGCCACAATCTGCTTGGCATGGTTCTGTAGAAAGGTTCGCCAACTTTGTGATCCTATGCCATTCCAGGGTCTTGCTCCGGGTTTGGGCATATACTTGGCAACGGTTCGGGGCGACAATCGAATACCGATTTTCAGCAGCAATTCCGCTGCGATTTGCGCTTGTCCCCACGTCGGATTCTCCGACGCCATTCTCCAAATCAACGCTCTGGTCTCAGCCGGGACGGAAGGCCTCCCCGGCGGCCGTGACTTCCATTTCCAGAACAGCCGAAACGCATTGCGATGCCAGCCAATGAAGGTCGCTGGTTTTACCACCTTCAAAACAGGATGCCAATTGAGGCCAGACTGGACCGATTGGCAAAAAAACAACGCTAAGCGCTATGAGCAGCGAATTGATCCAGAGCCGCGAGCCGGAGTGGCCGAAAGCGTCCCCAAGTAGATTCTGTTCCCTTCCACTGATAGGTGCCGGTGATGGCGAT
>DATIMM010000085.1:0-26831 GCA_035475295.1 Bryobacteraceae bacterium | reverse complement strand
CGGCAATACGGAAAGTGTCCGCCAGATACGGAACGGAAGGTCGGTTTCAGTCCGCCGGACTTCCGTGTGGCACGTCTTCCCCGGTCAGCCGCTCCGATCTGGAAATACACTCTGGGGACTCAGGTGTGGCGTAGGTTTCGCGTTGTGACGGTGGGACTGAAACGAGACGGGATATCGTTAGCCCATGACGGAATGGAACGCAGCGTTGTATCGCGAGCGGTCGAGCTTGCAGCAGACCATGGCAGCGGAGGTCCTGCAAGCTCTCGACGTGACAAGTTCGGAGCGGGTGCTGGACATCGGATGCGGAGACGGCAGAATCACCTTTGAGATTGCACGCCGCGTGCCCCAGGGTTACGTGATGGGCGTCGATGCGTCCAGCAACATGATCGAATTGGCTGCTCAGAAGGTGAGGCCCAATCTTGGCTTCGAGGTCGCTGACGCGCGCGCGCTTCCTTTTAAACACGAGTTCGATCTGGTTGTCTCGTTCAATGCTCTGCACTGGATTCAGGAACAGGACCTGGCTCTTGCTTCCATACACAAGTCGCTTAGGCCCGGCGGGAAGGCGCACTTGCGGCTGGTACCCATGGGAGCACGCAAAAGCATCGAGACTGTTCTGGAAGAGACACGGAATTCGCCAGCATGGAGCCAATACTTTGGTGAGTTTCGCGATCCTTACCTTCGGCTGACACAAGAGGAGTATTGTTCGCTGGCCCAGAAGAGCGGGTTTCGCGTCGAACGTGTGCAAACCGAATTAAAAACGTGGGATTTCGGGACGCGAGCGGAATTCTTTGCCTTCAGTTCCGTGACCATGGTCGAGTGGGCCAAGCGATTACCCGAGTCGCTCCGGTCGCTTTTTATCACCGATGTGCTCGATCGATACCAAGCTGTGGCGGCCGACAAACCGGGAGAGGAAAACACGTTTAAGTTTTACCAGATGACCATCGCGATGGCAGCTTTGGCCTAATTGATTGGGCCGACCCCAATCGCTGTCACCTGTGAGTGTTCGGCAGTGCGAACGTGTTCGCCAGATACGGAATGCTAAACCGGCTTGCACCCGGGAATCCCGCCGAACGCCACCCGCGCTTGCGAATTGCCTTGAGGACGACTATGCCCATGCTGGACATTTGCGCCTTGGCTGGCTTCTTCTCCTGTCATGGCATTCGTCTGAACGGGGATATCAACCACGGGTAAACAGGGCTGATATAGAATTTGTGATGTTGTTCCGCTTACTTGCTGCCTTGATCGGCTTCGCGCTTACTTGTCAGAGCGCGGACCACCATAAAACTGAAAATGTGATCTTCGTGATGACGGATGGCCTTCGATGGCAGGAACTCTTTCACGGGGCCGATGCGGCATTGATGGATGAAGACAAGGGTGGGGTGAAGGACGTCTCGCAGCTACGAAAGAAGTACTGGCGGGAATCGGAACGGGATCGCCGCGTCGCCTTGCTGCCTTTCATCTGGACGACCGTTGTAAATCAAGGCCAAATCTACGGAAATCCCGACTTGCATTCAGCCGTGTATTTAACCAATGGACTGAACTTTTCTTACCCGGGTTACAGCGAAGCGTTAACCGGTATTGCCGATCCTCGCGTGAAGAGTAATGACAAGGTGCCCAATCCGAACGTGTCGGTGTTGGAGTGGCTGAACAAGAAGCCGGCGTACCACGGGCTGGTCGCAGCGTTTGCAGCTTGGGACGTATTCCCGTCGATTCTCAATGTGGAACGGAGCGGACTCCTCGTGAATGCTGGTTGGGATCCGTTCCTGCTCTTGCCGGGAGATAGCCGTATCGCAACGCTGAACCAACTGAAACGCGACGGGCCTCGTTATTGGAGCGAAGAACCGTTTGATGCGATTCCGTTTTATACCGCCTTCGAACACCTGAAAGTTAAACGTCCCAGGCTGCTGTTCGTCAGTTTGGGAGAGACGGACGATTGGGCACACGAAAAGCGCTACGACCTTTACTTAGATGCTGCCCACAGGGCTGATCAGTACTTACGGGTCCTATGGGACACCGTGCAGTCTATTCCGCAATACCGAAACAAGACCACACTGGTGTTTGCCACCGATCACGGGCGGGGTGAAGGCAGTGAGTGGACCACTCATGGCGAGAAGGTTCCGGAGGCGAAAAACGTCTGGCTGATTGTGGCCGGGCCCGATACGCCGGCTACAGGTGAGCAGCGAAATGTTGCTGTCACACAAAATCAGATTGCGGCCACTATCGCAGCGCTGCTGGGTGAAAACTTTCGCTCGGCATTTCCAGTAAGTGGCGAACCGATTCGGGCCGTGGCCGCACGATAGCTCCAGGGTTTCCAGATCAACACAACAGTGTCGTTGCGCCAGGTTGTGATCAGGATTCGGTGAAGCGCGAGTACGCTGCGTTTGCCTTTGCTGGAAGGCCCTACGTGCCGCTGATATCGAAACGCATCACTAACCCGTTTTCGATGCGGAACACGTGACCTACCATTTTGTCGACAAGGAGGTTGCCATCGAGGTCGCGCACAACCTGATGAACATCGACAACGATTTCACCATCGGGGCCGATAGAGAACCCTACCGGCTGGACGTGGGGATCCATGATCGCCCACTGGCGTGTCCAATAGCTGCGCACTCCGTCGCGCCCGTGAACGTGGCCGCCTTCCATTCCGTTCGCCCAAGTGACGTCCTCGCGCATAGCCGCGAGCACGCTGTCCATGTCGCGAGCGTTGAACCGGTCGTACAGGTGTTTCAGAAGTTCCACTTCGTCAGACATTCAACAACTCCGTTCACGCGGTGGTCCCGAATTTCGAGGGCGGCGTGCTCACTCATCAAGAGTAGCTGGCGTTACGAGCGAATCGGTCACGGTAAGGGTACGGACTTGCAATCGTTCAATCGTCAGATTATCAATCGAGACTGATTTCAGATTCGCTTTGCCGACCACGAGCCGGCCTATGGCCAATGCGCCTATGGCCATAGCGCCTAACGCAAATGCACCGACTGCGAGAGCACCCAAGGCATTGGCGCCCATAGCGGCGCGGCCGATTGTGAACTGCCGAAGGTTTTGAGTGTCTGTCATGGAATTCCCTCATTGTCCTCCCGACGGATATCGAATAACAAGATCAGTATCGGGCGTTAGGGGCAGAGTTCTATTAGCGTTGATTCGGTTCGGTGATTGCTTTTGGGAAAGACGGTAGCCAAAGCCGATGTGGCCTCACCCGGCTCCCTACGGCTGTCGTTTGCAAACGGGAATGTCTTCGCCAACACAGAGGAAGTACCAACGTGGTTCGGTCACCGGGGTCTAGTGCTAGTACGGAAGACACTTCCCTCGCGGGCCTTCGGGGGGTTCTAGGTAAGTTATACGTTTTTTTACTTGAACCGGTGCCCAGAAGGAGTATGATGCGTGGGTGCCCACCAGTGCGAAGCTTCAACGCCTCATTCTCGCCGTGGTGGTGCTATGCGGGTGGGCAGGTTGTTATGCATCCGGAGCTCCCCAACGTCCGCCAACCGAGACCGGCACGGCCGTGTACTACTCGGACAAGATGGATGGAAGACGCGTTTTTTTGAAGGGCGAGAGGTACAACAAAAATGCGCTGACGGCAGCGACCCACAGCCGTTACCCGATGGGCAGCATGCTACGCGTGACAAATCTTTCCAACGGCAGATCGGTGACCGTGAGAGTCAACGACCGGATGAGCCCGAGATCGAAGGCCACCATTGATCTTTCCAGGAAAGCCGCCGAGGAGATCGGCATGATCAAGAGTGGACATGCGAAGGTCAAGATCGAGTTGGTTCAAGCAAAGTAAGGGTTACTCTGTCCCGTGTACCGAAGCCAAAACAAGCGTCGAGGGGGACGTGATCCAGGCTGGGGCTTTTAAGTCGAAATGTGCCGGCGCACAATCGCCGGGCGGGCAAGCATGACCCGTGCAACAGAACGGTTGTTGAACATCAGAAGAAAGTGCAGCGCCGTGGGAGGCGATGCGAAGGAGGAAGTGTATGTGGCGTTTCAAAGCGATCGTTTCTCTCCTGTGTACGGGCGCTGCGGCGGTGTTTACTCTCGATGGACAGACTTCCACCGCTGGGCCGAAAGCCGGCTCGGATGTTCTGATTTTCGTAGACGGGGAGAAGTTAATCGGGCACCTGGAGAGCGCCACCAGCTCTTCTGTGGTGTTTAAGAGCGATATGGCGGGACCAGTGACGGTGGACTGGAGTAAGATTCAGGAGCTTCGCTCGTCCGAAAAATTTGTGGCCATTCCGAAAGGCGTAAAACTGCGGACTCAGCAGGATGCGAGCGCGGTGCCACAAGGCACCCTGGACATGACCGGCCAACAGCTTCAAGTAAATACTGTCGCGCCCGCCGCTCCGAAAACGCTTCCAATCGGCGACGTGTCCAATGTGGTCAGGGAGGCCGATTTCCAGAAAGCGTTCGAGCGCACCAGCCTGTTCAAGGGCTGGAAGGGCGGCGCAACGGCGGGGATTTCGCTAACGGAAGCCACACAGAAGAATCAGACAATCACGGCGGCCGTGAACATGGTGCGAACTGTCCCGGCGGTGAACTGGCTGGATGTTCGCAGCCGCACGATTCTCGACTTCAATGAGGCGTATGGGAAGCTGACGCAACCGGGCTCGCCCACCTTGAAAACTTCCCTGTATCACGCCGCGGCTGAAGAGGACTGGTATCGCTCCCCGAGGCTTTTTCTATTTGGACAGGCCATCTTTGACCACAGCTTTTCGCAAGGGCTGGACCTGCAGCAGACGTATGGCGGCGGTTTGGGCTTTGTGGTTTTTAAGCGGCCGAAGCAGGAGCTGGATTTCAAAGCCAGTCTGGATTACATCGATTACCGGTTTCAAAACTCGAGCCTGAACAAGCATCTGTTCGGTTCCATTTTTGGCGAGACCTATGTCCAGACGTTTGCGCATGGCATTCTGTTCAATGAGCAAGCGGGCATCACGCCGGCCTGGACGGATGTCAGCGCCTATTCAGCCTTTGCCAGCGCGGCACTCACGTTTCCCGTTTACCACCATTTTGGTCTGACGGTGGGTGCGCTCGACAACTTCTTGAATATTCCGCCTCCCGGTTTCAAGAAGAATTCGTTCCAGTTCACGGTGGGCGCCACTTACTCGTTCCAGTAAGAGTGGTTGCCGGAGTATAAAACGGAGGCAACGGAGAAGAGAGGATGAAAGAAACAATGAAGGGCTTCAAGCAGTTTATTTTGCGCGGTAACGTTCTGGACCTGGCAGTAGCGGTGGTCATGGGCGCGGCTTTTGGCGCGGTGGTGACAGCGCTGGTGAAAGACCTGATTACTCCAATCATTGCCGCCTTGGTCGGAAAGCCTGATTTTTCCAACATTTTCTTCGACGTGAATCACAGCAGATTTCTGATCGGAGACTTCATCAACGCCGTGGTCTCGTTTTTGCTGATCGGGGCTGCTGTGTACTTCTTTGTGGTGTTGCCGGTGAACACGCTGATGGCGCGCGTCAGACGCGGCGAAGTGCCGCCTGACCCAACCACGAAGAAGTGTCCGGAGTGCCTGAGCGATGTGCCCATCGGGGCCCGGCGGTGCGCGTTCTGCACGTCGGCGATTGCTTAAACACTGCCTGCTGAGGACAGACCGCGAGGCGAACCGGGAGAGGCATTCTACACGTATAGAAGAGAAATTCAGCTTTCGAAGTGGCTTTCGTGCTTCTCGGCGGGCGGCACTTTCAAGTGATCGTGGAAAGATACTATATTGAGGAGCCATATTATGCGCCGACCATTTGTCTCAACCACAATGCTGTTGTGCTTTTTCGTCGCTGCTTCCAGCTTCGCCCAATCCACACATGTTGATCTTAAGAATGCTCAGGGCGAGAGCGTAGGCACCGCGACGCTATCTGCTGCCGACGGATCCACGGGCGTAAAGATCGATCTGGATTTGAAGAATCTGCCCCCCGGCCAGCACGCGATTCACATTCATCAGAATGCCAGCTGTGAAGGACCCAAGTTCACCTCAGCCGGGCCTCATTTCAATCCGGAAAAGAAGCATCATGGTCTGCAAAATCCGGCGGGTCCACACGCAGGCGACATCGAAAACATAGCTGTAGGATCGGATGGTACTTTGAAAACCACGATCACGGACCCCAATGCCAGTATCGGCAGCGGTCCTAACTCCGTCTTCAGCAATGGCGGAACAGCCCTGGTAATTCACGCGAAGGCGGACGACGGCAAGTCTGATCCGGCCGGTAATGCCGGTGATCGGATTGCGTGTGGCGTGATTACCCAATAGCCACTCCATTTCAGTTCCGGCTGGGCTGGCCTACCGGAAAGACTATCTATTCGGCGCCGAGCGCTTACCGACCGACACGTTGATGAACACTCCTGTGCCCCGTTGAAGTATCTCGATGCGCGCACCGAGGGCGCCAGCCGAGCCGAATGTATCCTTTGTTACGAAACGCGTCACAGGAGGCGGTCGTCCAGAATAGTATGCGTCCGCGTGAAAGTGAAATCGAGGATTGGCAGTTCACGCTGATCAGCAAGGCGTTGGCAGATCCGAAGCGGTTTGAAATGCTGCAGAAGATCGGGGAGTCAAAAGAGGCACCGACCTGTTCGCGGTTGGGGGAGTGCGTCGGACTCGCTCCAGCTACCGTGTCCCACCATTTGAAGGAACTGGACGCCGCCGGTCTTATTCATATTGAACGCGATGGCAAGTTTGCGCACCTCACGCTTCGCCGCGATGTATGGAAGGCTTACCTGAAGCGTCTCTCGTCGCTTTGAGCCGTTGCCCCGAACCAACGTTGGCCCGCTGCGGACGAGGAGGGCTGCATTGCCTTACTTTCGATGGAAAGTGGAAGCTTGATTGGCCTTAGTTCCCGTGGGCCCAGGCCCGTCGGCCTGTGCGTAATTTAGCGCGTTGACTGCAGCGGCTGAGTCATTGTGGAAGCCATTGTAGGTTGTGGTCAGGTGGAAGGTGAGATCGGCTGAACCGACGATAGGCGCAGCCGTAAGGGTCCATGCGTCGAGCTCCATTCCGAGAAGTGTTTTCCAAATCACGGTTTGCAGGTATCCGACTAATGAAGAGCTCCGGGCGGGTTCCGGAAGCTGTCCAGGGCAGTGAAGTTGGCGGGAATCCTGAGCAATTGGAATACCAAAGAAGTACTAGTAGGATTCCGAGCCCACTTCAGTCCTAGCTGGAGGGCCGCAGAATGAACTATTTACACATATAGGTACTAGTACCGTAGAGAATTTGCTAGATTCCCCGGTAAACGTTTGCTAACTTCCCATGTATAGGCTTGTACTATTAATGAATACTTTTTCACTTCGTCAAACCAGCCCGGCCCCGGCGCGAGGAAGTCTCACCATATCCAGGGACATCTTCGCCTTAGAACTCCTTCCCGCCAACAGCGGAGCCCATTCGGGAGGAATCAGACGCGTTCCCAAGGGAGCCTACTTACAGGTTTGCGGGCAGGGCTTTAACGACCGGACCATTCAGGTTCGTTGGGAAGGCCGCCTCTGCTTTGTATTTCTTCAGGACGTGGTACCGGCAGAGGCCGCGTATACAGTCTAATACACGGCCTCTGACAGAGCATCCGCTTCCGAAATTCAGCAGATTACGCCGCATTAATTTGCTTCAGGCCGTGGCGGTGGTATCCGACGGCGCGGAAGTGAGCAGTAGCTGTTTGAGCAAAACCGGTCCGAGCACCAGATCGAGGAACGATGTCCACAGCCCGGGGAAATAGCCTTTCACCATGAGCGAATAGACCGGATGTTGAACGCCGTTGAACATCACGCCCATGACCGAGAAGAAAACGGCGGGCAGATAGAACTCCGGAACCCGCTTCAGGAGAGCGATGCCGCCGATTATAAACACGGCATAGGAGCCGACATTGATGGCCACGAATTGCTTGTCCTCATAAGGACGCGTCCGAAAGATTTCCGTGGGCCAGCGATAGTTGAAGCCGGTGAAGTACTCCTCCAGAAAATGGACGAGCTGCCAGGCCAGTGACACGAAATAAAGCGGCGCGATCCGTTCGCCCGCAAGCCGCTTCCGGCGGAGTATGGCCATGTAGAGCAACCACGATACGGCCATGGTAGGGACGAATGTGTAGCGCAGCGTGTTGCCGTGAGAAAGGCGCCTGAAGATACTGATTGCGCCGATCGCCATGGCGGTGGGAACAATGACGGTACTCGCTCCGTTCCGGAACCTCAGGCGCGAGATGGTTTCAGGCAAGTGGCGCACCTGTTGACCGCCATCAGGCAGGCGATACGCGTCGCCCGAAAACACGAACTTTCGAGCGAGTAGCCCCGCAACGGCGACTCCGATTGCGTATACAGCTTTTCTCATGCAGATCCCCCTGTTTCGTGATGTTTTGGCCGTCCCGATGCACGTCGTTGGCGTTCCAGTTCGCGACAGGTAAATAATCGGGCCGTAAGCGGACTGGTTCGACGGCGCCTCAGGGCTAAGTCCGGGATCCATAGCCAGCAGTGCGTAGGCGCCACTGGCGAAAGCGCGAGGGCGAAAGTTGACGGTTGCCGGATCCAGATTGGGACCGGAATAGCGCTCGGGCCGCGCCAGCGTCTCCATGACGGTGTCCTGACTTCAGGATAACATACTCGTCAGTATGTACCTGCGGAAGGTGGATGTTTCGCTGACATGGGAGAGTCTATCTTTCAGAAAGGCGTGGTTTGCTGAGCGACAGGAGTTTCAGTTCCGCGTCCAGGCTCTCGTCGAAGGCTTTCCGAAGCTCTGCTTCCTTCAGCCCGGCCGACTGCAAGAGCATGCACTGGAGCACCAGGCCGGAAGCGGTGGTGCGGGCCACTATGCCGGCATCGACATCAGGGCGGAAGACGCCGTCGCTCTGGCCCTGGCGAATTATGTCGGCGAGAGCCTTCCACCCTCGAAGGGGGCCGCGCTCCAGAAAGCTTTTACGCAAGAGCGGCACGGCCCTGCCTACTTCTCCAAAGACGAGACAGAACACCGGCAGGAATTCCGCGCTTGCCCAGAGCTCAAAAGCCGCGAGCAAGACCGCGCGAACGCGTGTGGCGGCATCGCGAGGGGGCGCTTCTGCTACATTCTCCGTGGCGCGCTGGAGTGCCTTGTCGAAGAAATTGGCCATCGCGCTTTGCAGCAAGGCTTCTTTGCTGTCGAAGTGATGGTAGACAGCCCCTTTGGTGACGCCGGCCGCGGCGGCGATTTCGTCGATCGTGGTAACGTTGTAGCCTTTCTGACAGAACAGGTTCAACGCCGCTGCTGCGATCTCGTCCGGCCGTTCTGCTGGCCGGCGCTCACGTTTTCTGAGCCCCGTAGGTTTTGACATGCGAGCCGACCAACATTTAACCATCGTGGCGAATTGGCTTCCTGATGGGATGGCGAAGCGTGGGGTAGTAGTTACGAATGGACTTCAAAGCTAATGCCGGCCGGAAATGTGGATTTATTTTTCAAAAACGTTTGCACAGCGGCCCAACGTTTCTGATAAACTAGTTATGTCTTTGCCCGCATCCGTATCACCCTTCGAGTGCCTTCCGATCGCTACTTCCGCTTTCCCAAAGTTTGGTTCTAGAGCTGTCCGACAAAGATAAATACAAAACAAAGGATCAATACTGTGACCAACATATTTGTCGGAAATCTCAGTTATCAAACTACTCAAGACGACCTTCAGGCTGCTTTCTCCGCTTTCGGCGGTGTGGAGCGCGTCAGTGTCGTGACCGATCGTGACACGGGCCAACCCCGCGGCTTCGCCTTCGTCGAAATGACGGATGCGAATGCAGCCCAAACGGCCATTTCTCAATTGAACGGCACCGAACTGAACGGCCGAGCGCTCAACGTAAATGAAGCGCGTCCCAAAACAACGGGCGGGGGCGGCGGCGGCTACGGCGGCCGGAACTCCGATTCCAGCAGAGGCCGGGGCCGACAGTCCCGCTGGTAAACCCAGCAAGTTCAAAACTTCGAAAAGGCCGCCGATGTCCAGGTCTGATAAGACTGGGCCGGCGGCCTCTTCGCTTTTAGTCAGGAGCGGCGCCGTGCCCAGCCGAGCGGCGCCGAGGTTCACGTTGTAAGCAGCTAGGGTTTCGTGGCGAGAATCAGCGGGGACGGTCCGGGAGATTCCACTGTACGCGCATTTACGAAGCCAGCCTCACGTAGCCATGAGCTGATTTCCTCGAATGAGAACGTGTTTCCGGACTCGGTGGCCACCAGCATGTTTACGGCAAACAACATTGCATTCACCGGCCCCGTTCTATCGGCGTTTGCAAGGAACTCGGCGATCACGATGGTTCCTCCGGAGCCAAGCGCTTCAAACGTTTTTGCAAGAAGCTCGCGGCTTCGCTGTTCGCCTTCGCTGTGGAGAATATGTCCAAGCGTCGCGACGGCGTAATCTTTGCCGAAGTCCGCCTGTTGCAGATCGCCTTCAACAAACGAGAAGCGGTCGGATAGTCCAAACCGGGCGACGGTGTTCTTAGTGACGGGAATCACGCGCGGCCAATCGACGGCGGTGACGCGCACCTGTTCGTTGCTTTGAGCCAGAGCAATGCCCCAGACTCCCGAACCCGCTGCGAGATCCAAGACGCGCACGGGCGCACCAGCCTTGAAGTTCAGGTGCTGCACGACGGCGCGGGCAGCGGGGTAACTCATGGGGAAGATGTCGTTCACGAACTTCTCGAAGAAGTCGCCGCCGGTTGTCTCCTCATTCACGGCCTCGACGGGCTGTCCCGTTTCCACGATTTCATTCAGCCGCAGCCATTTGGGAATCAGATGCTGGCTGCAGTGGCCGATCAATCCGCCGTGAAACCCGGGCTTAGTGCTGACGAGGAATGCTGCGCTTTCGGGCGTCAACGAATAGCGGCCCTGGTTGTCTTTGGCTAGAAAGTCGAGCGCGACCAGGGCATTCGCGATGGCAGCGAGCCCACGCTCCGAAGCACCCGCCTCAGTGTGAAGCTCCTGAACCGTTTTCGGACCGCTATCAAGCAAATCAAAGACACGGTGGCGGATGGCCGCCTCCAAGACAAGTGGCGGCGCATATCCCCAGGCAAACTGCATGATGCGTTCGGGTGTTACTGGAGCGGTACTAGGGTTTGTCATTGATCCTCGGAAAATATGAATTGCGCAGCCGCCAATTATATCCGGAGGTTGTGGGAAGTGCGATGCATGAATCAGGTTACGCGGAAAGAACCCAGTATCGGGCGGCGTGCCGGTCTAATAGGATCGGTGTCATAGGCCCGTTGTTTTTAGCGGCCGGCGCAACCTGTAACGTGGCATGGTTCTTCCTGATTCCTTGATCTCCTCGGTGAGATCACGCAAGACAATATTGTTCGCCGGTGCGGGTGTTTCCTGCACTCTCGGACTGCCTCTTTTTGATGCGTTGACGGGTTATCTCAGCGAACGCCTGAACCTGCATAATGCCAGTGACTTCGATTTCCCGATGCTGAGCGAGTACTACTTGCTCGAGACAGGCGGGGATGGCGAGTTGTTGGACTGGATGAGAGCAACATGGCAACCCCCCGGGATAGATATCCGCGCGTCGAAGGCCCATAGCTGCATAGTGGATCTGGACTTTCCGGTGATCTACACAACCAATTACGATTGTTGGATAGAGTGCTCGTTCGCGGCGCGGGGGAAGCCGTTCCGGAAAATTGTAAGCGTAACGGATTTGGCCCAATCGGCCGCAAACGAAACCGAAATCATCAAATTCCATGGAGACCTGGATGACTGGTCTTCGATTATCCTGACGGAGTCCAGCTTTCTGAGGCGCATGAGTCTGGAAGAACCTCTCGATATTCGCCTGCGCTCCGATAGCCTGGCGCAGCCGATTTTGTTTGTCGGTTACAGTCTTAGTGATCCGAACATTCGCTACCTGCTATATAAACTCCGGCAGCTTTGGGAGCGGTATTCCGAAGAGCAGCGAAGGCCGAAGTCCTACATTCTGCTACCTGAGTCAAATAAGATCCAGGAACGCCTGCTTTTGGAGCGGGGTGTAGAACCTCTCGTTTCGGAAGAGTGTGATCCGAGTTGTGGGTTGGTCCGCTTTTTCCAGGCGCTCCGGGATGCGGTGTAGGCGATTCATGGAGGACACTGCGCGACGGAACCACGGAGCGATTACGTGAGCAGGGTCCGGGCCTGTGTATAAAGCACGTTCTGCTGCCGGTCGAGATCCTGCTTCACCAGATTGAGGCCGAATACGCAGAGTTCAAAGTTGTCGGATAGCTGCCTGAAGAGCGGCGCCTCATCGCGGAACTCAAACTGATTGAACGAAGCGACCACAGAGTAGGACTCCTTGCCCGCCTTCAAGTAGTCGACGAAAGAGTCGAGCCGGGTTCGTTGACGATGGATGCGCGCCACGTGTTCCGGAAACAACCCGGCCAAGAACAGCGTGTAGTCGCCGATGTGTTTACGCACTTCGCGCTCGTAGATAAACGAGCGTCCGTCGAGCAGCGGATTCGACGCGATCAGCATTTCCCCGACGTCTTCCAGTTGCTTTCCTTTGCTGTCCCGAATGCGGTACAGGTTTTCGACATGGCAGAAGTGTACGAGGAGACCAGCAATGTAGGTGGCGACGGCAAGGTCATCTAGCCGAGCAGTACCGAGGAGCCGCTGCTGTATCAGCTCGACGAACAGGATTCTGAGCGGGTGACGATCGCTGATGGGACTGCGCATGATTCGGCGACTTGATTTCATTTATAGCGCAAGTCGATGAACCGATGCCCGCGGAGTTTTACTGCGGGAGTGTGGTTTCGAGAGCCTCGACGGGAGTGCCGACTCGAAGGTGGCCGGGACTGGTGACCAGAGCATTCTGCGCGAACAGGACGATTTCCGGGAGTTTTCTGTAGCCAGCGAGAGTTCGTAGGGGTTCGATGCCGACTTCCGCCGTGTCCGGGTTAACGAGTACGGTGGAGCAACGAGCGCAGGGCTTAACAATCGCGAGTTGAACGGAGCCGATCTGTAAGCGCCGCCAGGTGTCTTCCGCGTGCGGGGCTGTGCCCGAGATGACCAGGTTGGGTCGAAAGCGTTCGACGCCGACGGGCGATGCGAGCTTTTCGTTCAGCAGATCGAGCGACGCCTGAGTGAGTACCAGCAATGGATAGCCGTCAGCCAAGCTCACTCGCCACTCCGGTTGATCGAAGGGCGGTTCAACGTGTCGTACGACGGTGTCGGGGAGGTAGACCAGCCGGCAAGTTCTGCCGAGAAACGTGCTGAACCACTCGCTGTAAGCCGGATTCGGGTGCGGCAGTGTGAGTTGATCGCGCCAAATTCTGACCGGGATCCACTCGCCTTCGCCCGACCAGTTTGAAATAGTGAGCGGCGACATGCCCGGCGCGGTGACGACGAGATCGGACCCTTCAAAGCGCGGATAGATCAAGGCCATGCGCGGCAGTTTTCGCTGGGAGAGGAAGAGGCCTCCTTCATCCACCAGCATCCAGCGCCTGTCTCTCGCGGGTCCACTGATGTCCAACTCAGTTTCAGCGACTGCGGTTCCTCGCGTGGATTTGATCGGGTAGATGAAGATCTGACTGAGGACCATGGATTTCGGGCGAGATATTCAGGTTACCTGACACGCAGGCGCTCTGCTACACTGAGCGGATTCTTATGGGCGATGCCCGCCCAATCGGGCGCTGGAAGATGACCGCGTTGATAGTCAATTGCATTATCGGCAGCGCGATATTCGGCGTTCCTTCCGAGACGATAAGGATGGTGGGCAATATGAGCCCGCTCGCGATGATTGCGGCCGCGTTTCTGATGGGAATCATCATCCTTCCCGTTGCCGAGGTCGCGTCGCAGTTCTCCGAAGCCGGCGGCATGTACCTTTATGCGCGAACGGCATTCGGCAGATTCGTCGGCCTGCAGGTGGGATGGTTCTGGCTGCTTGCGATCGTAGGCGGCGGTGCAGCGGGCGCCAACCTGTTTTTGACATATCTGGCGCAGTTCCTGCCATCGGCGGCGCATGGCTGGCCGCGGGCGGCGATACTGCTGGTCGTGATTTCCATCCCGACCGCGGCGAATTACCTGGGCGTGCGACAGGGCGCGAACTTAAGTGTGCTGTTTACGTTTGCTAAGGCATTACCATTAGCGCTGGTGATCGGACTGGGATTGTTCCAGGCGACGGTGCCGCTCCACGCAGCACAGGCGCTTCCCTTCCCGGCGAGCGCCTGGCCGAAACTCCTACTGATCCTCCTTTATGCTTTCAGCGGGTGGGAAGATGCTTTGGTTCCCAGCGGCGAGGTACAACAACCGCGCCGTACGATTCCATTTGCGTTAACGACAGGGCTCCTGGTCTGCGCAGTCATTTACACGCTGTTCCAATTCGTGGTGCTTCAGACGATAGGAACAGATCCGACGGACCGGCCTGTTGTGGAGACGGCATCCGCATTACTGGGACGCGGGGCTGGATGGTTCGTCGCGGTCGCGGTGATGCTTTCTACTTACGGGTGGCTATCGGGAGCATTCCTGAATGCACCGCGATTCCCGGTTGCACTCGCCCACCAGGGTGACTGCCCGGCGGCGTTCGGGAAGTTACATCCACGATTCCGGACCCCGTCGATTGGAATTCTCCTGTATGGCGCTACCGTGCTTGTTCTCGCGGTTACCGGAACGTTTCTTTGGGCGATTGCACTAACGGCAGGTGCTCTCACGATCTTCTATGCCGTTACCTGCGCGGCGCTGATTCAGCTGCGGGGTTCGCGACCAAATGCCCAAGCGTTTCGGCTACCCTTCGGGCGGCTGTTCGCTGTACTGGGCATTGCGATTTCGGCTGCATTACTCACGCAATTGGAATTACGGCAGCTTAGCTTGATGAGCATTACCGCGCTACTGGCGGCTGGAAACTGGCTTTGGGCGAGAGCAAACGCGACGCGCGAGCGCCACGAATTCCATGAGGTGCCATAGGGTTAGGCGATGTATTGGCGAAGCAGTTTGTCGATCGCCTCGTAGCCGGAAGGAAAAACGATGCCGGCGACCGAGGCGCCAGCCCTGAGCAGCGCCTCCACCGAATCAGGTGAACGCCGGCCGATCCAGTAGGAATCGACGCAGGCCTTAACCGAAAGAGCCAATGGGGTGCGCCCTTCACCGTCCACAGCATCCACCGGCGCTCCGCGCGCGATCAATTCCTTCACGGCAGACGGCCAGGCGCGCCATGCGGCCACGTGCAATGCCGTGCTGTCCTGAGCGATATCGAAATAAGCATCGCCTTCACGGTAAAGAGCACTGGGGCTGACGCCGAGATCGAGAAGACACCGGAGGCCGTCGACGTTGCCGTTGCCAGCGAACTCAGCGAGTAGCGTTCCGCCCTCCCGAATGAGCTCCTGTACGAGGCGAGGTTCGGTGGCTACGAGCCGCTCAATCGTTTCGCGGTCACCACTGGCACATGCGGCGATGAGCCGATCCACACCGGAAAGATCGAACGGCGTGCCCCGCTGTTCAAGCGAAGTAACCACATCGCCACGCCCCCGACGCGCGGCTATCGCGGTAGCCGATCGACCATCACGATTACTTTTCAGCGCAGGATCGGCCGCATGGTCGAGCAGTAGTTCGATCGCTTTGCGGCTATTGTCACGCCGCAGAGCGTGGTGCAGGGCATCGTCTCCGAACCTTGGCTGCATATTCGGGTCAGCGCCATTTTCAAGCAGGAGCCGCAGGCCTTCCTCATCGTGCCAGTCTGTTTTGCGCAGCAGCATGCAGGCGAAGCTGGCCTTGTTCAACCGACCGCTTTCCAACAGGACCTTCAGCACCGTATTGTCGTAGCCCTCCGGCACGTGGTACGGAGTCTCCTCATCGTTCGGATCGGCCCCACGCGCCAGCAGCAGACGCGTCAACTCCGGATGGCGCGCGATGCCGGCCGCGCCATAAATGGCGCTCTCAAACGTGGGCCGAGTGTTGGGGTGATCGATCATTTCGTACCAGCCGGTCTTTGCGCTAGCACCGGCATCGAGCAGGGCCCGGGCGGTGAGGACGAAGGCGTGCGAGCGCGCGTGGTCGAGCCGGAGATATCGGGAAAAGCAGAGATAGGTCAGCGCGTCCCATCCGTAGGGACCTCCTTTGGCTGTGGCGCTTTTTGAATCGTGCGATAGAAAGTTGCGCACGGCAGATTCATCGGCCAGAATCGCCGCGGTGTAAACATTACTGGTGGCGACTTGCGGATATCGGGACAGGATGATTCCGGCATGCTCCAGCGTGCCAGAGCTGTGAGAGGTGTGTCGCGGCACGCAGGCAACTTCGATGAAAGCCGCCACCGGATCGGAGAGCGCAGCAACGGAACGAATCAGATGAACGGTGTCGATGTGCCTTGCGAACTTCGGCCAACTCTCGAAGCCATGCTCGCGTGCAATGACCAACTGCGCATCGGTACGACGGAACTCTGCGCCGCGAAGATCGGAATCCGGCAGCTTGTGGAAACGGGGATGATGACGCCTGATCCGGGCGAGCGCGTCGGGGTTGGCGAGATTGCAGCCGATGGCTAAATCTTTGGCCTGCTTTTTGTATTGCTCAATGTTCGGGTGGTCTGGTAATTCTCTGTCTGACATACGAAACTCCTCTCATTGTTTGCCTGGAGTCCGCACGAGTCAGCTGAAAGAAGATTCGTGAAGCGATGTTACTGAAGGTGGGCACGGCCCTTTCCGCGGACTGGATGCGCCCTTCGCGCCTATGTCCACGCTAAAAGAGATCCGGGCAGAAGTCAATCGAGCCGGTTGAACGAATTATCAACAATTCCCTTCCTCGTCCGGAAGGGATGGGAACTGGCTGTGAGTTTTACCGATGAGACTGGTTGACTGCCCTTCACCGTCACTATGGCGTATGGGCGCACACCGGTCTAATGGTCTTGCGGTATGGGGCGGTGCATCGCTGATCGCGCTGCTCGTCATAACGGGTACTGCATGTAGCACACTGCCCCGGGATCCGGAAAAAACTCTGGAGCACGTACAGCAGCGGCATCAGATGCGAGTGGGGCTGATCGAGAACCCGCCATGGGTAGTTCATACGCCTGGCGAACCGGCGGGGGTTGAAGTGCAACTCGTTCGAAGGTTCGCTCAGTCGGTCGGTGCGGCTCCTGAATGGTTTTGGGGAGCCGAACAGCATCACATGGAGGCGCTCGAGCACTTCGAACTGGACCTGGTGATTGGAGGTCTGGAAGCGACGACTCCATGGTCCAAGACGATGGGCTTGACCCGGCCCTACTTCGAAGAACCGATTGTCGTCGGCATGCCGCCGGGAGTCCGGGCGCCCGACCGATGGAATGGTGTGCAGGTGGCGGTGCACGGCGGGGATGTTGCGGCAGCTTACCTGATGAAGAAGGATGCCGTTCCGGTGAGAGTAGCGGATTTCCCGCACGCGGGCAAACCTGTGGCAGCACCTGCCTGGCGTCTAGAGAAGATGGGATTCACCCTTACGAATTTCCGGTTGATGGACCGGAAGCACGTGATGGCCGTTCCGCCCGGTGAAAACGGGTGGCTGAAACGGCTCGGGGACTTTCTTCAAAGTAAGAAGACGGATGTAGAACATCTCCTTGAAGCTAGCGAGGCGCAGAAATGAATGCTGTCGGCACAAACTACGAGTTCCCCCCGGAGAAGGAGCAACTCCTGCAGAGAGCCAAGCGCGTGGAATGGACGTTCATGGGGTTTCTTCTGTCCATCATTGTGCTGATGGCCCTGGTGATGGGCGCATCCCAAACGATGAAGGCGATGTGGATTGAGGACACGTTGAGCCTGGTGCCGGCCTGCTCCTTTCTTGTCGGCCTTCGTTTCCGAAGCAAGCCACCGGACGAAGCATATCCGTACGGGTACCGGCGCGCAGTGCTGGTAGGATTTCTGTGCGGCGCCGTTACCTTGTTTGGCTTCGGTCTGTTTATTCTGGGAGACTCGATCCTTAAGCTCATCACGGCTGAGCATCCCATCATTCAGACGATCGACCTATTCGGGAAACGCATCTGGCTGGGCTGGCTGATGCTGGCCGCACTGATCTACAGCGTGATTCCGCCGATGGTGTTCGGTCGCATGAAGGTGCCGCTGGCGGAGGAGCTTCACGACAAAACGCTCCACGTTTCCGCTGAACTGAATAAAGGCGACTGGCTGTCAGGCATCGCCGGCGTGGTCGGGATTGTAGGCATCGCCTACGGATTCTGGTGGACGGATTCCGCTGCCGCCGCCGTTATTTCCATCGAAATTGTAAAAGACGGATACGTTAATCTGCGGAACAGCGTTGCGCAACTCATGAACAAGAGGCCGT
This sequence comes from Bryobacteraceae bacterium, assembly GCA_035475295.1. Taxonomy (GTDB): domain Bacteria; phylum Acidobacteriota; class Terriglobia; order Bryobacterales; family Bryobacteraceae; genus Bog-105. The sequence continues at coordinate 8,674 of DATIMM010000085.1, read as the reverse complement.
CGGATATCGAGAGCCAGAACGAGGACGAGGTAATCGACAAGCTGCAAGAGGCGCTCGAGCGGCTCGACTGGATCAAACGGGCGAGGGTGCGGCTGCGCGAGGACGGCGATGTGCTTACCGGGGAGGCTTTCATCGAGATGCGAGACGAGCGTGATGTGCTGGAGCGGATGGCAGAGGCGAGGGAACTCGTAAGAACGGTAGACTGGCGGCTGCACGATATCAGCATGGTTCCGGTACGCTCAGTCGATTGATCTTCCATGCAAAAGATTTTCAGAATCGCTCTTGGGATCACGACGAGCGTGGGAGGGTTTCTAGATGCGGGCGCACTGGCCAGCACGGCCGAAGCGGGCGCCCAATTTCGATTTGCACTCCTGTGGGCACTGCTGATAGGAACAGTGTGCTCCATCGTGTTGATGGAAATGGCGGGGCGGCTCGCCATTGTGAGTGGGCATGCTTTGCGCGATGCCATGCACGAGCGCTTCGGGGTGACGTTTTCGGTTCCGATTTTGACGATCGGCCTTGTACTGGACGTTCTAATTCTTGGGTCCGAAATCGGCGGGGCGTCGGTTGCGCTGCAACTCGCTTCGGGCGTGTCGTTTCAGTGGTGGGCGATTCCGGTCGGAGTTGTGGCATGGCTGTTGATCTGGACCAGAAGCTTCGGGTTCATCGAGAAGGCGGTCTCTTTCGCGGGCCTGATCACCCTGGCGTTTGTTGTATCAGCGGTCCGCGTGCATCCCCCGATTACAGGTATCATTTCCGGGCTGCTGCCCGGGCGCCCCGGGCACAATGGGATGACGTATTGGTATACGGCGGTTGCCATTATCGGCGCGATTATGAGCCCGTACATGTTCTTTTTCTATTCCTCCGGCGCCATTGAAGACGAACTGCGGGAGGACGCCCTGGGACTGAACCGGGTCGTGTCGACGATTGGGATGGGATTCGGGGCCATTATTGCGGCCGGAGTATTGATCACCGCGGCGGTGACGCTTGCGCCCGCCGGGGCCCAGGTGAAGACGTACGGGGATGTCGCCAGAATGCTTGGCCCAGTGTTCGGAAGTGCCGGGGTGCCGCTGTTTGCCGCGTGCCTAGGCATCGCAAGCTTCGGAGCAGGCGTGGAGGTGAGCATGGGTGCGGCATACGCGGTGGCCCAAGTCTTCGGCTGGAACTGGTCCGCGAATTCACGCCCGCGGGAAGAGGCGCGATTCTGCACTACGTATTCCGTTGTGATCGTGCTCGGGACGGCGCTGGTTGCGGCCGGTCTCGATCCGCTGAAATTAACGATGTTCACCATGGCGGCCACTTGCTTGACGCTCCCGGCAATTACGTTCCCGTTCCTGTCCCTGATGAACGATGAGCATTACGTGAATCGTCATACGAATGGCCGATTGGCCAATATCACGGTGATCGTGGTCGTCGCGATCGCCTTTGTTCTGGCACTGGTATCGATTCCGTTGCAGATTCTGGGAGGCTGAAGGTGCGGCTAATACGCGACGTTCTCGACAATCAACTCGTGGATCGAAAGAAGGTGAAGATCGGCAAGGCGGACGGCATCGTGATTGAGGTGCGCGATAGCGGCCCGCCGAAGGTTCTGGGCATCGAGACTGGAATAGTGACGAAGGCTCGGCGAATTCATCCGGCGCTGGCAGACTGGATTGGCCGCTGGTCGACTCCCTATCGGATCGGGTGGTCGCGGGTTCGCGACGTAGGCATCGATATCGACGTTGATGTGGAGGCAGAGGATACTCCGATGTTGAAAGTGGAGAAGCGATTGCGAAGAGTTGTGATGAGGTTGCCTTTTGCATGAGGAGGGAGTTGCATATAGAACTGCTGGTGGGTCTTAAAGTGATCGATTCCGCGGGCACACTTGTTGGCCGGGTGGAAGAAATCGAGGCGAATGGCGACGAGATCACGCACGTTCTCGTCGGCAAACAAGCGGTGCTGGAGCGATTGTGGGGCCTGCAAAGACTATTGAAGAAGCGCAGGGGGTATCGGATCAGCTGGAATCAGCTGAACTGGTTGTCGTCACCGGATTTGACGACCAACTGCACGGTGGCGGAACTTGAGGCGATCTAGGGACACCTGTTGAGAAGCCCCGCCCCGAATTGATCTGCGTATAGACAGACGTTGGCGTCCCGGGAGGCAGCGATGGCGGGCTTCGCGATCAGCACCGGATAGGGAAGGATCGCAAGCTCCCGTAAGCCCTTGCAGAAGAATCACTCTGGTGGACCGCTCGGTATTCTCGAAACGTCGCCAACCATTCTGCCGGAACCACTGACTCCGGCCATCGAGCTGTATCATTCCGAGCGATCAGCCCTCATGGCACGGGCGGAAAAATCTTTGGCGCTGTGCTCGATTTCTCTCACGAACCACAAGGTTCCAACCGGCGGATTCACACGGGCACTAGTGCCTGCTGCGTAACGGCTCGCGTGCTCACGGGCGAGCGCTCATTTGTCGCTCTGGTGTTCGTCCCGTTGTAGATGGTCGTCCGCAACGGCATCGAAGACCTGGCGCGGTTTTTTCGGATCGGCTTTCGGCAGAAATTTCGCAGTGAGAACTTCTGCCAGATCCGCAAGTGCTATTTCGAGCGTCACCGCAGCAAACCGAACCTTTTCCTCCCGACCTTCCGCCGACGCCTCTCGTGCCATCTCCAGGAGTCCTCGTAGAGCATGAGCGAGAGATGACCCTTCGGTATCGGCATGGAAGTAGTAGATCAGCGGGAAGTGGATGAAGTCGATGCGGGCCCGGACGATTCGGTGTGCGAAGTCGCGCAGGAGATCCTCGTCCAGTGGCAAAGAGTGATTGCGTCCGGGCTTCTCACGCGCTCTATCCAAAATTGAAGCCCAACGAGCGATGGTTCGCATCCGTCCGAGCGCAGGGTAGATCAGCACAATCCAGGTAACGCTCGCGGTCACCAATCCAATGCCGATCAGCGACTCCACGGCAGTGCATATTTGCAGCCAGGCTCCCCGGGGACTGAGCCCGTCGGAGGCGAGGGTAGTCAGTGAGACCAGAGAAAAATACAATACTGAGCACACGCGCCCAGACCAGGAGAGCGGTTGCGGCGCCGGTTGTTGAAAATCCTGAGGGAAGTGGGGCCAGTAGATCAGCCCAAAGCCGATGGTGATCAGCGCAGTCCAGGCCGCAATGCCCGTAACCACGGTCAGCGGACCCGCGATCGGGAGCAGCCACCGTATCCGTTTACCAAGTCCGAATAGAGCTCTACCAAGTAGCGAACTGAGTGCCCCTGATCCGGAGGGTTGGAACAAGTCTCTGAAGATTTCACGCAGGGTTCCGCACACTGCCAAAATGCCAGCTATAGTCCAGAGATGCGCCATGTTCAGCAGACAATCTCAATAAGGGATCCCGTCATCACGAAGGCGGCAGTGGATAGCCGATTGGAGGACAAGCCGCAAAGTGTGAGGTCACCGTTTTTTTGGGTGAGCTTCCAACTTGCGTGTTTCGCCATGCAGAATCATTATGGTATCGCTCTCAAGCGCCACGGTGCAAAATATGCCCGGGCTGCGTCCGGCAGCGTAACACTCTAGGAGGTGTTCCCATGAAGGTCGAAGATTTCCGACGGATTGCGTTGAGTCTGGAAGGCGCCGAGGAAGGCTCGCATATGGGTGCACCCGATTTCCGCGTGGGCGGGAGGATCTTTGCGACGCTTGCGTCACAAAATCAGGGCTATGGAAATCTGATGCTCACACCCGAGCAACAGGCAGCGTTCACCGAAGAGCTTCCGGATGTGTTTGTGCCAGTACCAGGCGGGTGGGGAAGGATGGGCGCAACGCATATTCGGCTGTCTGCCGCGACGGAGGAAATTTTGGCAGGCGGACTACAGACGGCCTGGAGGCTGCGGGCGGGAAAGAATGCAAAATCCGCGCAGAAGAAGCGTACTGCGGCCCGGCAGAATGCGATGCGTTGAGGGGAAGCGGGGCTTCCGCGTTAAAAGCTGGACGAATGTGGGGTGAGAACGTCTACAGGCTGGAGCTGTGGTTTGCGCGGCTGCACACAACATGAAGTCTGTACTGTTTACTTATGACAGCCCGCTAGGTACGTTCTGGATACGGCCGGAACCTGCGGGCCGGGTTCAGTTAGGTATCGACAAGTTGAAGTTGCGTACCTTTACATCGCCGAAAGCGGCGGCGGAGGCGGTGCGCAGCCAATCGAGTGGGTATGAGGAGTGGGATCGCGCCAGCGGGATTCTGGTTCCGTCCGGATTGGAGAAGTGGAAGACGGCGGGCGGGTACGGCAGACCAAAGTCACGGGCAAAAGCCAAGGCCCTCCGATCAGAGGCGGAACGTGCTGACAGCACGGAAGAACGGGGCGATGAGCTAGAGTAAGGAATTTAGAACGAGTTGGGCGCGGCGCAAGAGAGGTGCCCTCCGGCGCCGCGCTTCGAAGATTAGCTTGATTTTTTGCTGAGCTTCTTCGGCGGCTTGGTTTTTTCGCCGCCCTTATCTTTGCTTTTTCTGGCCACGATAACAGCTCCTCCTCACTTCGCGATGAATCGAGAGTTTTGTTGCGCCCACAGGTGCGCCGATTGGGTTTCTGCTGTGCCACCTCCATTGACTGGCTGTCTGAAGTAGCTCGACAACTCGTACTGCTCCGGAGAAAAAGGCCGCCTCGCCGCTGCGAGACTACACAGATTAGAGTTCGGGGAGAGGAATAAAATTTCCAGAATTGAAGCAGCGCCCTTCGGCGGGATACGCGTTCGGGAGCGCGTTGGCGTGCCGGCGCAGTCGAGCCAGGCTCTCCCGGCGGTGATGGAATCCGTGTTTTGGTTGTGATAGGTTAGCGGAGCATCCTAGATAATCTGACCTTAAGTATGAAGCTATTATTTGCATCCTTGCTGATGGGCATGGCGGCGGCAGCTGGATTAGCCGCGGACTTAACTGGAAATTGGCTCGCCAGTCAGCCGTTGAATGACGGCACGAGCCGTAGGACATACCTGAACCTTCGGCAGGAGGGTTCCCGTATCTCGGGCACCATTCGAACCTCGCAGTTTTACTACAAGATCACCGAAAGCACAGGTGGACCGGACCACTTTACGTTGACGGGGACAGAAGAGGATGGCAAGACCACCCGACACGTTCTTTACGAAGGGAAGATGGTGGGCGATGAGTTGCGGCTGACGACGAGACGGCGACCGGATGCTCCGCTGGTGGAGATGGTCGCGCACCGGGCTCCGGCTGGAGAAGGGGCCATGCCCGCACGCCTTGCGCTGCCTTCGCTTCACAAAGTGCCTTATAACGGGCTGGCGAAGACGCCGCCCATGGGATGGAACAGCTGGAATAAGTTTGCAAGCAGGGTGGACGATGCCGGGGTGCGGCAGACGGCGGACGCGATCGCAAGTAACGGGATGAAGGATGCGGGGTATGTGTACGTCAACATCGACGATACCTGGCAGGGGGAGCGTGATGCACAGGGGAACATACATGCGAATAAGAAATTCCCGGACATGAAGGCGCTTGCCGATTACGTGCATAGCAAGGGACTGAAGATCGGAATCTATTCGTCGCCGGGCCCGAATACGTGCGCGGGATATGAAGGCAGCTACGGCCACGAGGTGCAGGACGCGCGGACGTATGCCGAGTGGGGCATCGATTACCTGAAGTATGACTGGTGCGGAGCTCGCAACATTTACAAGGCCGAGGACATGCAGGCGGTATATCAGAAGATGGGCGATGCGCTGCGGGCGACGGGCCGCCCGATTCTGTATAGCCTTTGCCAGTATGGCCTGGACGATGTCTGGACATGGGGACCGCAGGTGAGCGGTAACCTGTGGCGGACGACGGGGGACATCCGGGATTCGTGGGCGTCGATGTCGAAGATCGGCTTCAGCCAGAGCGACCTGGCACAGTGGGCCGGGCCGGGGCACTGGAACGATCCGGACATGCTGGAGGTGGGCAACGGCGGCATGACAGACACGGAGTACAGGACGCACATGAGCCTGTGGTCGATGCTGGCCGCGCCGTTGCTGGCGGGCAATGACCTGAGCCATGTTACGCCCGATATCATGCAAATCCTGTTGAACCGGGATGTGATTGCGATTGACCAAGATCCGGCGGGGCATCAAGCGAAGTGCGCGTGGAAATCTGGCGATCAAGAGATATGGGTGCGGCCGCTGGCGAAGGGAGATTACGCGGTGGCGCTATTCAATCGCGCAACCGATTCGGCCAAGGTTACGGCGAAGTGGGCCGGCCTGGGATTGAAAGGTACGCCGAAGCATGCGCGCGATCTTTGGTCGCATCAGAACGTCAAGATGGATGGGCCGGAGTATTCAGCAGACGTGCCGGGACACGGCGTCGTGATGCTGCGGGTAGGCCGCTAAATAAAGGCGCGGGAGGAGAGCCTGGAGTATGTCAGGCCCTTCTTCCGTTCTGGCGGCTGACCCACAGGACGGGCTGGCGAATGGGATAGTTGCGGACAGCCTCTTCGGTCTTCGGCTTAGGATTGAGCCTTCGCCAGAGGGCAAGATACTCGGGCCGGTTGAGTGCGAGGCCTGCAAAGAGAAGGCTCTGCTGACGGAGAGGCCAGTTGTCGAAATACATGACATCGGGCGGATAGGGCCACTTCTTTTTATCTGCGATGTAGGGGTACATAAAGGCGACGCCTTTGCCCATGCATCGGCCATCGGGCAATTGAAACTTCCAAAGATCGTTGCCGGGAGTGGAGAGAACCTGGCAGATGCCGGACATAGCTTCCAAATTGAAGAGCGAATAGCTGTAGGGCTTCGTGCGCCCCAACTCACGCGGGAAGCTTCCGTTGGGCGCCATCTGGGCGGGGAGCAGGACGGTTTCAAAACGCTTCCTGATTTCGTCTTGCATGCCGGCATTTCCGGTGTATGTCGCGAACTCCGCCGCTTGCAGGGCCCAGCAGGTAGCGTGGTTATTGGTAGTATCGCGCTCGTCGCGCCCGTACTTACTCGTTGTGAGCCATTTCAGGTAGTCACTGACCCAGTTGCGGAGCCCTTCCTGCTCGGCCGCGGAGAGGACGCCTGAGGGTTCGATGGCACGGGCACCGCGAAAGACCTCCACGAGCTGAAGCGTATCGATGATTCCCGTACCACGGCCCGTGACGCGCCCGTGGATGGCCTGCGCATACTGGAGATTCGGGTTCATGAGCGTGTCTTTGTCGAGGAACCATGCACGCAGGTGGTCGGCCGCATGCTCCGCGTACTTCCGTTGCCCGCTCAACACCCAGGCGGCAGAGAGCGCAGGAGCTTGCACACTGAGGCGAAGCAGCGCTTTCCGATGGTCGTCGAAGTTGCCGGGATTGGACATGCCGTCCCGGCGAATGTACGGCCCGTTCGGGTTCTTCGGATCGGGCCACCAGTAGTCGCCTTCGGAGAAGTAATCGTGCTCACCTCCGGCGCTGCGATCACTGTGAGAGGCAGTGACCGTGATGGGCTTCTCGCCTAAATAGCTATCGGCCTCCTGCACTACACGAGGACGCTCGATTGCATAGAGGTCAAACTGCTCGGCCCTTGCCGCAGTATCGATGAGGAGGGCAAGCGGGGTGGCAAGAAGATGCCGACGGGAAATGTTCATAGTTGTTCGGACTCAGACTACTTTGAGAAAGGCTGCGGGCAAGCCATCCGCCGTCACACCGATCCACGACTGACCGTTATTGGTTTTCAAGCTGATCATGGCGCGCCCGTTATACATCTGGAGGGCGCGCGACGCGGAAGAAGTGCCGAGATTGTCAATGAGCGAGCCTGCTCCCGCAAGCGTGAAGCGAACGGGAGTATTGGCATCGAGGCAAAGCGTGTTTTTGTCATCGAAGAGCGTTGCCTCCACAGTGACGACGCCCGGCTGCCGCGCGATTTCACGCAGCTCGAAGCGGCTGGGGCGGCCCCATTTTGTGGTTTGGTAGTGGAACGCAATCTCGTCTGTGACTTGTGCTGCGTCCTTGTGGGCAACGACTCGAATGCGGTTCTGCCCTTCCCGAAAACGAACGCTCCAGCGCAGACCGGCGCAAGGAAAGTCCTGGCTGTTGCGGCGCTTAACCCCGCAGGACTGATCGTTCAAGAACAATTCGGCTTCCGGGCAGTTAGAGTAGACACGGACCAACTTCGGCTGATCAGGGGCGCCCCAGCGAACGGGCCAAGTGTGTCCGTAGATGTGCACCATCGGCTTCAGCGACCAATAAGACTGGAACACGTAGTAGCTTTCCTTCGGGGTCAGGTCGCGTTCCGTAACGCCCTTTTGATTGACGCGCGGCACCGGATTCTCCGGGCGCAAGGGCGTGCAGAAATCTTTGAAGATCCACTGCGCGGAGCCGGTCAGCCAGTTCATGGTGTCCTGCTCCTTCAAGGTCCAGTCGAAGAGATCGCAGGCGTAAGTTTCGGACCAGTCTCCATCGCCTGAGACACGAGCCTTGCCGCCGGTAAGGAGAAAATCGCCACTGCGTTCGTCTGTTCCCTGCCCTGTGGCGATTTGGTTTAAGACCGCATCTGGATCTTCGGCGTGCCGGCGGGCGTGACTGTCGGCTCCCCACTCGGCGTGAAAGAAGTGGTTGACCTTTTTCATCTGCTCCTCGCAGGAGCTTTTGTATTCCCTGTAGCTGCCGCGATACCAGCCGGCCCAGATGGAAGGCGAATAGACATCGGGAATATCTTTGGCGAAGTCGCAGCGGCGGATCACGGTTTTGCGGGTGGGGTCGGCTTCGT
>DATIMM010000084.1:0-28151 GCA_035475295.1 Bryobacteraceae bacterium | reverse complement strand
AAATGTCTCCCGGCAACTGCGGTTTATTGAGTAGGAAACAGTTTCAGACGATGGGCTCGCTCGGACTCCAGAACGGTTCCGGGGCCGCTATGAACTGAACCGGCACTTCCGGGATAAAGGGCCGAAGCCACTCAGCGCAGTATTTCATCCCCGCCTGCTCCGACACGACGTGACCAAGCAAGATCAGGGCTTTTCGATCACCCTTCGTAATGGAATCTTGTACGTATTCGACCAATTCCCATTCGCGTGTTTCACCCGCGATAAATACGTCCACATCGGGCTCCCGGAACTGTGGAATGCCGGGCATCCGGCTCACAAATCCCCAGCTCGCCAGTGCCCGGCGGATCGGGAGTTTCGGGTCCCCGATTACCCTCATCGTGCGAATCTGCAGTCGGGACTGCATTTGGCGGGCCAAGTCTCGCAGCGATATCTCGGGGAACGTAAAGCGGCGAGGATTTTGCGGATCGGCGTTCTGCGTCCAGCCGAGTTCCTGCATCATGCCCACAGCTATTCCGTCGGGGTGACGAGCATGCCAGTGATCATGAAAATGAAACACAACCATTCGATGCTCACGAATAAAGTTCAATTTGAACTCGTAGGTCGGGTCACCCGCTAAGTCCGCGGTCTGATCCTGGTGCAGATAGAACGGAGTTTCATGCGTGATCACCAGATTCGCACCCGCCGCAGCGGCACGCTGAAGGACATTCAGGGTTGCCATCATGGTGGTTGCTATGCCGCTGACAGGGGTGTCTGGACTTCCGGCAACAATGTTGTCGACCGTTTGTTTACGCCACGGAATTCCCACCATCTTGTGAATGCGCCCTACAACATCGCCTGCGGTCAGCGTCGTGGGGCGTCCCTTGGGTGCTGCCGTCTGCACCGCGGTTATCCCCACCCCGGCGAGCATGATATTCCGGCGTGAAACTCCGCGGGATTCCATATTTTCTAGACTTTAACAGCTACCAGAGTCGGGTGTAGAGCCTCAACCGCGGCGGCTCTTCCCTGGGCTCCTGCACCTTTCAAAGTGGATCGCTCAGGAATGGGCCAGGACGCGCCTCGGACGATAGGGCTGCGGAGGGCCCGACAGCCCAGACCTCTTGGCGCAATGCCGCGTCTGTGGCATTCTCATTGGAAGTTCTCGATGAGCATCAATTCGCTGCCTTCGCGATCCATCTTTCCATAAATGATCGAGTGCTCGTCGGGAGATATGTGAATGCTCCATCCGAGCGGTCCCGGGAGAACACCCACCATCTTTGTCCGTTGTGTTCTGAAATCCAAAAAGTGGAGCTCGAAAGTCGAAAGGCGTGATTCCGGATTCGACGTGTAGTAGATTCCATTCTTGCTCGGCGCAAAGATGTAGGACCCCTTAACTTTAACTTCACGACCGCCGGAACTAGGAACCTTCCACAATCCCTGTTCATTCCAATAGTAGAGATCCTTGCCGTCAACGGCCTCATCCGATCGGTATCCAGTGTTCCTGGTAACCTGAATCTCGGGTCCGCCGTTCGCGCGCATTTTCCAGATTTGCCCTTGCTTGTCCCGATTTGAGAAGAAATAGATCCATTGTCCATCCCGCGACCAACTGGGCCAACTATGGTCCGCTCCGTTGTATGTCAACCGTCTCGGCTGGCCTCCACCGGAGCTAACGGCATATATGTTCCAGTTTCCAGCCGCATTGGAACCGAACACGATGTTTCTGCCGTCTGGCGACCACTTGGGAGAGCCAGCCCATGCGTTTTCGAAATACGTCAACTGAACGGGATCAGATCCGTCGGCTTTGCAAATCCAAATCTCCTCGTTTCCCGAACGATTGGACTCGAATACGATACGCTTGCCGTCGGGAGAGTAATAGCCCTGCGTGTCGCGCCTCGTTGAAGCAATGAAGTTTCTTGGCCCGGTTACGTGTTGATCATTCAAAGAAACACGCCAAATATTTTGATCGTCGAGTTCGTGCGAGTACAGCAGGTGTTTTCCGTCGCGAGAAATGGCAACATCACCAATTTCATCGTCGGTTAAGTTTAACCGCGTAGGGCGGCTTCTCGCTTCAACCGCAATCTTCCACAACTCCAGCTTTCCATCGCGAAAAGATGAGAAAACCAGATTTCTTCCGTCGCTTGTCCACGCGACCGCCCCGATAGCTTTGTTATCGAATGTGATTCGTCGGGCTCTTCCGCTGAACAGCAAATCGCGCGAAACAGGTACAACATAAATGTCTCTTGCCCAAAAGCCTGAATCCTGAGTAAAGGCGAGCCTCTTGCCGTCTGGTGCAAGCGCGAGACCTCCGTTCCCCAAAGTGCCGGGAGCAGGCGATGTCAGTATCTGCTTTTCACCTGATTCCACGGAAACGCGGGCAATCGCGTGGGGTTGAGATCGTCCGGGCGACCTCTGATCAAGGGTGAGAAGCCACTTGCCATCCGGCGACCAGGTCAGGAATGGTCCAGGGACTGCCCATCCGTAGCGGTGGACCACGAAGAAACTTGCGAGAAAGGTGGTCCGTGCTACTTCGCGCTCCTGTCCGCCCACTGCTGGAATCACCATGACTGCTGTATGCAAGGCGTCCACCGGTCGAAGAAACGCAAGGAACCGTCCATCGGGTGACCAGGCTGGGCCGAAACCACCGGCGCTGCTCAAGCGTACGGGCCCGCCGGGTCCTAGCAGCTTAATGTAAACGTCGGGAAAGCTAGCTCCCGGGTGCTGCCAAGAGAAGGCCACTCTTGTACCATCTGGTGAGAAATTCGGCAGGACTTCATATCCTGGATAGCTCGTGAAGGGCGTGGCACCCAACAGAGTATTCACGGCATTACTGTTCGAGTCGGAGTGCGAAAGCCAGAAACCGAGCACCGCCCCCACAGTCAGAAGGCCGGCGATAGCAGAAGCGATCGGCCACCAACCTACGCGACGCGCTTTTTTACGCTTCTCGTGGTTATCGGCCTGCGATGGCAAACAAACAAATCCGTTCGCGGCTGGTACCGGAGAAAATGAGAGTGGGTGTAAAACAGGCGCTATGAATCGATAGCCGCGACGTGGGAGCGTCTCGATGAAGCGAGGGCTCTCGGCACTATCTCCTAACGCTTCCCGCAGCTTCCGTATCGAACTATTAATCGCATTATCAAAATCGACGTAAGTATCTCCGGGCCACAGCCCCTTCTGAATGTCGTCGCGCGTGACGACCTCGCCTGGGTGCTCCAGGAGAATTTTCAAGACTTGAAGCGGTTGCTGCTGTAGCTTGAGTCTGACTCCATGCTTACGGAGTTCCCCTCTGCGCAGGTCCAACTCAAAGACGCCAAACCGATGCGTCGGTTGTTCCTGTTCGGTATCAGTCATCGCAAGCCCGGACACGAAAAATAATAGTCCTTCGTAGCTCGTTTAGCAAACCAATTTCTGCATTAGACGGGATTCACGTGCTGTTCCTGCCGGACGAACAGAACAGGCCCCAATCTATCCCAAGCGCGCACAACGACTTCCGAGAACACAACTTAGCTACCGACAAAGAAGGCGGGAGCTATGGAGACGTTCGCTGACCTCCGCAAGGCTGTTTTCGGCACCAGGAGGTTATCGTATGAAGGACGTTTCTCCCCTATCTCGACTCGCGACGATGTTCGTGTTGGGATGCACAATAGTAAGCGGGGCTACAGTTACACCACCCCGAGAAGAAACACTCTGCATCCACTTGTATAACTTGGCTCACGTCCCTCCGCAGACGATGGAGTGGGCGACAGCAGAAGCCGGTAAGATCTTCGAAAGAGTGGGCATCAGGATACGCTGGGAGCAGCCTTCCGCAGAGTTGCCGGAAGCGCATCTATGGGACCTGAACGTCTCAGTTGCGGCTTTGCTGAGTGCCCGGGAGCGGTCGTGTCTTGTTGTCGGCGTGATGCAGGACCTTCCGGCAGTGGCTTATCCGGGCGCGCTGGGTTTCGCACTGCCGCTGGCACGTTCCGGTGTCAGTGCCGAACTTCTTTATGGCCGGATCGAACGGACGGCTGCAGCTGTTGGTGCAAGTCCTGAAGTATTGCTCGCCTATACGATGACGCACGAGATTGGGCATGTGCTCCTACAGTCATCGGCTCATGCGGCAGCCGGGATCATGCAGGCTCTTTGGGACGCCGGAACATGGAGGCTTGCCTCGTTTGGCATGGTGGCGTTTTTGCCTGAGGAGGCACGAAAGATGCACCAGGGGCTGTGGCGATTCACCACGCCGACGCAGAACGTCTCACCCGAGCGTAATTCGGTATTGGCTGAGACGCACTTCTCCGGCGGAAGATAGTCAGCCTCGCTGTCCATCAAGATGGTAGCGAGCTCAGCGGAACAGAACGATACAGGTTTGAAATGGAAATCCACCGCTTTCGCGGATTCTGTCTGTAGTCCTGGTCCAGCTATCCCTACCCCGGCAAGCATCAGATTTCGGCGTGAAACTCCGTGGGATTCCATGTTCCTAGACTTTATCAACCTGTGGCATCCGCCTAGGGGGCTGGGCGGCCAGGCCGGATCTAAGCCAAACTTTTCTAGCGCGTCGGAGTGATGGATACGGTGTCTGGCGGTCCGACATAGTGAGCCGCAAGAGTGTAGCGTCCCAGGAGCCGCACCGTGGCTATGGAATCCAGAGAAACAGGTATCCACATTTGGTTCACTTCGGCGAATCGCAGAGTGATGTAGGCGTCTTTGATCCAAATGGAGGGGCTTTTTGCTGGCACGCCTTCAATCCTGCGGATTCGGAATGTCATGGCATCTACCCAGATCTCCCCCCAAAGCAGGTTTTTTTCCCTGCGCTTAGGGACGATGTGCAAAACGTACTCAGGATGAAGCCCGAAGTTCTCCTGCCTTAAAAAGGCAAAGTCGTAATTGGCCCGGCTGATCTCTTTACCGTGACCAGCCTTCGCCGGTTCGGCTTCCTGCTCCAAAAGATTGCGTACAATCTTTTCTCCCCAGGCATTCCCGCTCGCCTGAACGATCTTGAACGTATTTTTGTCGTGAGGGTTGTAGCTGATTTGAGCGACGATCTTTGCGGTAGGTTGTTTGTTGTCGGCGCGGAATTCCTTGTACTCTCGAGTCACTTCGTAGGCGCGAGAGCGAGCGGGATTCTGCTGCTGAACGCGCTCCATGTTTTGCACAATCACGTCTAAATCGGGAGTTGCAGCCTTAGCTTCCACTGGGCGGCCCTGGGACTGGGCGACGACCAGCATCAGGAGAACTGTTAGCTTGATTTCCTTCATTACCAAATCAGACGACTGTACCGAGGCTGCATGCCAGCTATTCTTTAGTTACCGCGCAGCCACGATCTTCTCCTGACGACAGGCATAAAGGCTGGAGCTGGAATTTCCGGGATTCCGGTCCATGTACAAAACTGGCCCTACTACTCTAGAGCCCTCCGGGCTCATTGCGGTTGCGTATGCCGCGATAGGAACCGAATTTCGGCTTCTTGTATTGTGATTTTTTATACTTCGATTCTCTTGCATAAAAAATACTTCTAGGCTAGGGTAGAAACATACGCAGTTGATTGGCGCCCTACCCGGCAAAGGCCAGCTGACGTATCCGTGATATGTACCGGCTCCATACAGTCGTATTGTTCGTCGGGCAGCTTGTTACAAGCACTGCCTAGGACGCCTCACGAAGAAACATCGAGGGCCACCGGCAGAATACCAAGTAAGCCAGGTGGTCCTTTTTATTTAGCGGCCCTTTTTTTATTTCTAGGAGTTTTACTTCTTCTTATGCCATCGAACCTGCTCTCAGGCGCAAAGATTTTGTTGGAATGCCTGCTGCGTGAAAACGTAGAGTGCATCTTCGGATATCCAGGCGGAGTTACTTTGCCGCTATACGACGCGTTGTACGACCATCCGATCCGCCATGTCCTGGTACGGCATGAGCAGAATGCGGCATTTGCCGCGCAGGGGTATGCGCGTGCCACGGGCCGAGTGGGTGTTTGTTGCGCTACGTCGGGGCCGGGCGCGACCAATCTGGTAACCGGTCTGGTCGACGCCATGATGGATTCCATTCCGATCGTCGCCTTGACAGGGCAGGTAACGACAAAACTGATGGGCACCGATGCGTTTCAGGAAGCGGATACGTTCGGGATCACGCGCTCCGCGACGAAACACAATTTCCTGGTAAAGAACATCGCCGACCTGCCGCAAGTGATTCACGAGGCGTTTTACATCGCCGCCTCCGGACGTCCCGGGCCAGTGCTGGTGGACGTCACCAAAGATGTGTTCCAAGGCCAGGCTCCATATACTCCGGTAACCGAGATTCACCTGCCTGGCTACAAGGTTTACAGTGAAGGCCACACCGGCCAGATACGGCGCGCGGCTCAGATGATCTGGGAAGCCGAACGGCCGTTTGTGTACGGCGGCGGTGGATTGATCGCAGCGAATGCCAATGAAGAGTTCCGCGAATTTGTGGAAACCACGGATACACCCGCCGTTTGCACCTTGATGGGGCTGGGGGCCCTTCCGGCGGAGCATCCCAACTTCATCAGCATGCCCGGCATGCACGGCAGCTATGCCGCCAACATGGGTTTGTCTCATACCGACCTGATCATCGCGCTTGGCGTGCGATTCGACGACCGCGTGACGGGACGGCTGGCCGCCTTTGCCCCGCATGCGAAGGTCATTCACGTCGACATCGATCCGGCTGAGATCAGCAAGAACAGACAGGCCGACCTGCCGATCGTGGGAGACCTGAGGCGGGTGCTTCCGCGGCTCACGGCTGAAGTTCGCGACCTTGCGCCCACTATGAAGGCCAAGAACGCAGCGGCGCGCCAGGCCTGGTGGAAACAGATTCGCGCCTGGAAAGAAGAGCATCCGCTGGTCGCCGAAGTCTCCGAGACTGAGATCAAGCCGCAGCACCTGATGGCTGAAATTGACAAGCTATCAGGCGGCCGCGCCATTGTTACCAGCGACGTGGGCCAGCATCAGATGTGGTCCGCACAGTTGATTCGGTTTAACGAACCGCGCACCTGGATTAACTCGGGCGGCCTCGGCTCCATGGGCTTCGGACTGCCTGCCGCGATTGGCGCTCAGTTCGCACGCCCCGACAAACTGGTGTTCGCCATCGTCGGCGACGGTGGCTTTCAAATGTCCATCCCGGAGCTTGCCACCATCGCCAACCACAAGCTTCCCATCAAAATTGTCGTCATGAACAATGGCTACCTTGGCATGGTTCGCCAATGGCAGGAGTTGTTCTTCAATAATCGCCTCAGCCAAGTGGCTCTCACGTCCTTCCCCGACGTGGAAAAGCTGGCTGGAGCGTATGGCTTCACTGGGCGCACTGTCGATTCCGTTCGAGAAATGCCGACAGCCTTGGCGGACGCGGTTGCCGAGCCCGGCCCATACCTGCTGAACGTCAAAGTATCGCCCTTTGAGAATGTATTCCCGATGGTGCCCGCAGGCGGCGCACTGAACGAGATGGTGCTGCGTCCGCCACAACCGGTGGAAGTGTAGGAAAGAGAGGGCGCAAACATGCAACAGATCATTTCACTTTTGCTCGAAAATAAGCCAGGCGCATTGATGCGGGTAACGGGTCTGCTCGGGCAGCGCGGTTACAACATTGAGAGCCTGACGGTGAGCCGCACATTAGACCCCTCGCTCTCGCGAATGACTATCACGGTAGACGTGGACCCAAATATTCGCACACAGGTCATCAAGCAGATGAACAAGCTGATCAACGTGCTGCAGGCCACCGATGTAACCGATGGTCCGGCCGTGAATCGTGAGCTTGTACTGCTGCGGATCCGCTCCACCCAACAGAGCAGAACCGCTATTTTGAAGGAAGCCGAAATCTTTCAGGCGCGCGTCGTAGATTCCACCACGGAAGGCTTTGTCCTGGAAGCGACCGGCGATCCCGAAAAACTGGACGCCCTGATTGAAGTGATGCGCGGCTACGGCGAGATTGAGGTGACTCGCTCAGGCCACGTGTCCATGTCACTTGACAACAAGAAACTACGCCTTTCCCCGCCCGTCCCGCGCGGAGCAGCTCTCGATGAGGGCACCGAACCAGCGATGGAGTTGCAGGAAGCTCAATAATATTTCTATGCCAAAACGTTTCTATGAGCAGGACGGAAGTCTTGCGCCACTACAGGGCAAAACAATTGCCATCATCGGATACGGAAGCCAGGGACATGCGCATGCACTGAATCTGCGCGACTCCGGGTTGAACGTCATCGTCGGCCTCTACGAAGGAAGCAAGAGCAAGGCGAAGGCCGAGGCCGCCGGCCTCAAGGTTCTGAGCGTGGCGGATGCCGCCAAGAACGCCGACGTCGTTATGATCCTTCTGCCGGATCATGTGCAAGGCGAGACGTATCGCAAGGACATCGCCCCGCACATGAGCAAAGGCAAAACGCTGATGTTCGCGCACGGCTTCAATATCCACTTCAATGAGATCAAGCCGCCAGCCGATATCGACGTTTCGATGATCGCGCCGAAGGCACCGGGCCATCGCGTCCGTGAGCTCTTCACGGAGGGCGTGGGCGTGCCCGCGCTGGTCGCCATCGCACAGGACGCCTCTGGACACGCTCTGGAGAATGCCTTGGCCTATGCAGCGGCGCTGGGATGCCTGAAGGCGGGCGTGATCGAGACGACCTTCAAGGAAGAAACGGAAAGCGATCTATTCGGTGAACAGGCCGTACTCTGCGGCGGGGTGAGCGAGTTGATCCGCGCCGGATTTGAAACGCTGACGAACGCCGGCTACGCCCCCGAAATCGCCTACTTCGAGTGCCTCCACGAACTGAAGCTGATTGTTGACCTGATCTACGAAGGCGGCCTTGGCTACATGCGTTATTCGATCTCCGATACCGCGGAGTACGGCGATTACACCCGTGGGCCCCGCATTGTCACCGATCAGACCCGCGCGGAAATGAAGAAGATTCTGAGCGAAATCCAGTCCGGCGAGTTCGCCCGAAAGTGGCTGGAGGAGAACCGTACTGGACGCAAGCAATTTCTTGCGATGCGCGAAGCAGCGAAGGATCAGCCGATCGAGAAGATCGGTGCCGAACTTCGCTCCATGATGCCCTTCCTGAAAAAGCGGAAGGAAGCGGGCATCCCGCAAGAGGCGACCGTCGGAGCCTAGGAACTGAGGTAAAAAAGGGGGCGGATCCTGCGGGCGTGGGATCCGCCCTTTTTATTCAGCGGAGAATGAGGCTGGCGCGTAATCACGCGTTCAGATTTCAGGTTCCGCTCTGGCTTTCAACCCAGCGCCTCAATTCCGAACGCGGCGCTGCTCCGCTACGCTGCAGAACTGCCTGCCCCTTTCGGAAGACGATGAAATTGGGAATACTTTGAATGCGGAACTGTGCTGCAATTTCCTGTTCGCGTTCCGTGTCCACCTTCAGCACGACCAGCCGTCCGGCCATTTCCTTCGCGAGTGCTTCCACTTCGGGTGCTGCCATCTTACACGGGCCGCACCAATCCGCCCAAAAATCGACCAGGACCGGCACGCGCGCATTCTGAATTACCTCGCGAAAGACCTCCGCAGTAGCTTCTATTGGGGTTGCCAATGGCGGCAGTACCGCTTTGCAGGACCCACACCGTCCCGTATCAGTAAGGTGCCTGGCAGGTACCCTATTCGTTGCACCGCACTCCGAGCAGGTTCGTAGCATACCCCTCAGATGCCAATCAGCCTCATCAGTTTCACAACGGACGCGCGCTCGTGTACCGAACCTGAGGTGCGATCGGAATTGGCTCAGGGGCCGGGTAATAGCATTGCGCCCCGCGTTGCCAAACGGAAGGAGCGCCTGCAGGGCAGGAGTTTAGAAGGCTGAGTATGTTGTTTAGCGGACGTTGGACTTGACCGCGAAAGCCTTTTCAAAGCCGAGGAACGAGAGTCTGCGAGGTAGCACGCCAGTCGCCCAGACGATACAGGCGGCGCTCGGTCGAGCATACGGTATGTTGCCCACGCCCCTTCTGCGGCTTGTCGCATTCCATGGCCCCCACTGAACCGTTTCGCCTTTAGTTTGCCCTTACGGGCAGTACTCTTCGGTACTAGTAAAAGCATTGGTGCTAGCACGCTTCAAATCTCTGGCGTAGAATTCTAACGAGACATTTTGTGTTCTAGAGGCATTCGCGTATGTGCCTGGCGATACCGGCGAGAGTCATAGAGTTATCGGCCGATGAAACCAACCGTGCCGTAGTCGAAGTAGTGGGGGTGCGCCGGCCCATCGATATCGGCCTTTTGCAAGATGACCCGCCGCAAGCCGGGGACTGGGTCCTGGTGCATGTCGGATTCGCCTTAAGCAAGATCAGCGAGATTCAAGCCCTCGACCAACTCCGGATGCTTTCTATCCTCGGGGAAAACGGGGCTGCGCTAGAAGAGGCGCAAGGCTACGATTCGGCGGACCTCGTTTCCGCCGAATCGGCCTCAACGAGTGAGAACGGACCTTGAAAGCGTGTTATGAAATACGTGGATGAGTTTCGAGACGCCGGGGTGATCAGCAGGGCTGCCGAAGAGATTCGGCGATTAGCCGATTCGCAGCGGCAATACCGGTTCATGGAAGTATGTGGCGGTCACACCCATGCCATTTATCGATTTGGCTTAAAGGACCTTCTGCCGCCGAACATCGAACTGATTCATGGTCCCGGCTGCCCTGTCTGCGTTCTGCCCATGGGGCGCATTGATGATGGGCTATCCATAGCGCAAGATCCGAAGGTGATTTTCACCGCGTTTGGAGATATGATGCGCGTTCCGGGAAGGCAAGGCAGTCCTTTAGAACATAAAGCACGAGGCATGGATGTTCGGATCGTGTATTCACCTTTGGACGCCCTGAAACTCGCGCAGAGAAATCCCGAGAAACACGTATTGTTCTTCGCAATCGGCTTCGAAACGACGGCGCCGTCCACAGCACTGACGCTGATGCGCGCAAAAAGTCTGGGTTTGCGGAATTTTTCTGTTTTTTGCAATCACGTCACGATCATTCCCGGCATTCGTGCCATTCTCGATTCGCCCGATATGCGAATCGACGCATTCATTGGTCCAGGGCACGTTTCCACGGTAATCGGCTGCCGCCCGTACAAATGGATTGCCGAAAACGAGCGCAAACCCATCGCAGTTTCCGGCTTCGAGCCCGTCGACATCCTGCAATCCATCGTTATGCTGTTGCGGCAACTCCAGGCAGGCGATGCGAAGGTGGAGAATCAATACACGCGAGTCGTTCCGTGGGAGGGAAATCGATCTGCATTACGGGCGATGGCTGAGGTGTTCGAACTGCGTCCCTACTTTGAATGGCGCGGCATGGGATTCATCTCGCAATCTGCGTTGCGAATCCGGTCGGACTACGCAGCCTGGGATGCCGAGCAACGGTTCCAGGTACCCGGTGTACGAGTGACCGATCCGAAAGCGGCGCAATGCGGAGAAGTGCTGAAGGGCGCTCTGAAACCGGTGCAATGCAAGCTTTTTGGTAAAGAATGTACACCGGAGCATCCCATTGGAGCCCTGATGGTCTCGTCTGAGGGATCATGCGCAGCCTACTATAATTACGCGCATCGCAAAACACCTTTGACTAGTATTGGCGTCCCCGCCTGAGCCGAGCTGGCCATGAACACAGCTCCGCTGAAGATTCGTTTTCGTGATTCCCAAATCGAAATGGCCCACGGCGCGGGAGGCAAGGCGAGCCGAAGGTTGATAGAAGGCTTATTTGCGCCGTTGCTATTTGGAGCGTGCTCTGAGCCCTTGGGTGATGCGGCTCACATTTCTTTTAACGACTCGAAACTAGCAATCACGGCAGATAGCTTCGTCGTAAAGCCCCTTCGTTTTCCTGGTGGATCGATCGGTGAACTTGCCGTGAATGGAACAGTGAATGACCTGGCGGTCTCCGGTGCGAAACCCGAGAGTCTGGTGGTGACGTACGTCCTGGAAGCGGGGTTGCCGACTGAAGTTCTGCAGGCAGAGGTATTGGCTATGGCGCAAGCTGCGGAGCGCGCCGAGGTCGTCATTGTAGGAGGGGACACCAAGGTAGTCGAGCACGGTAAGGCGGACCGGATGTATATAACAACCGCGGGAATCGGCCGTCCTATTCCGGGCCTGACAATTGCAGCACGGAGCGTCCGGGCCGGAGATAAAGTTCTGCTGAGTGGACCGGTTGGCGACCACGGAATTACAATTCTGCTCGCGCGCGGAGAACTCGAGTTGGAAGCTGAAATCAGATCCGATACGAGGCCGGTGTATCCGCTCATCCAGGCGATGGCCGCGGTGGCAGCCCCGGGGATTCGCTGGATGCGTGATCCGACTCGCGGTGGGGTTGCGACTTGCCTGAATGAGCTGGCACGAGATAGCGATTTGTGCGTGATGGTATCAGAAGAGCGGGTACCCGTACGGGACGCAGTGCGCGGCGCTTGCGAACTCCTCGGTCTCGATCCGCTACACATCGCAAATGAAGGTCAGTTTCTGGCTGTAGTCGCCCCGGAGTACGCAGAGGCGGCGCTGGCCGCTTTGAGAGAAACTGCAGGAGGCGAAGGCTCCGTCATCATCGGCCAGATACGCGAACAGCCGGCTGGCACAGTCCTGGGGATCACGGAATACGGCGGAACACGTGTTATTGATATGCTCGTAGGCGATCCGCTACCGAGGATCTGCTAGACATGTCACCCGTCGTGACACAACTTGCCCGCCAGGTAGAAGAGAACTTCTGCACACGCAATGGCCTTTTTGAAGAGTTCTTCGCGCGTGAGTCGCAGACCTTGGCTGGCGTTTGCCGGGACATGTCCGACCGCTTCCTGAAGGGTGGGCGTTTGCTTGCCATCGGTAAAGGGCCGTACGCGACGGATGCCCAGCACGTCTCGGTCGAATTTGTTCATCCAGTGATCGTGGGCAAGCGGGCGCTGCCGGCGCTCGACCTATCTCTCCTATTCCGTCCCTGGTTGCGAACCATTATGCAGCCGATGGATATCGTAATGGGCTTTGGTCCGCCGGGAGGAGATCCCGAAATTGACGAGGCACTCCGGGAGGCGGCAGGACGCGGCGCCATGACCTTCTTTCTACCCGGCACAGAGGGTGCTTACGCGTTCCAGACGCCCACGCCGAACGTTTTTATCCATCAGGAATTGATGGAGATTCTGTATCACACGCTATGGGAAACCGTGCATGTTTTTTTTGAGCATCGTGAACTGGGGTACGATGTGGGCGACGCAGGTTTTCTGTATCCGTTTCTCGGTCAGCAGAAACAGGAGACGCACGGCATTCTGGACGAGGTGTCGGGCTCAATAAGAGCCAAGGTTCAGGAAGACGCAGCCCTCCGAAAGCAGGTCGCGAACGAAGAATCCGAGAACATAGTGAGTGCAGCGCTGGCCATCGGAGAGCGCGTGCGCCGTGGCGGCAAGCTGATTCTTTTCGGAAATGGGGGCTCCGCTACTGATGCAAACGACTGGGCAATCGATTGCGTCGCCCCTCCGGACGGATATACTCCCATTCCAGCGGTGTCGCTCTCTTTGGAGCCGGCAAACATTACCGCACTCGCCAACGACGTCGGAGCCGAAGTCGTATTTCTGCGGCAGTTGATTGCGCAAGCTCGGCCTGAAGATGTAGCGATTGGTATCTCCACTAGCGGCGGCTCGAAGAACGTTATTTCGGCATTCGCAGAAGCCCGAAAACGAGATCTGCTCACAGTCGCTTTGTTGGGCTACGACGGAGGCGAGATTGTCCGCCGCCGCTTGGCTGACCATCCACTCGTGGTGCGCTCTGATTACATTCCGCGAATCCAGGAGGTGCAAGCTTCCATCTATCACACAGTTCGCGAGCTACTGGAAGTGACGTGTCATGCAGGTCATTGAGCTCTTTGGAACCGCAAGCTGTCCGTTCACACAGGAACTCCGGGACTGGCTCGAGTGGAAGGGCCGTGACTTCATCGAGTTCGACGTCGAAACAGATCGCGATGCTCTGAAGAGAATGCAGGCTCTGACGGGTGGACAGCGAACGGTTCCGGTACTTGTGGAGAACGGCACAGTAGTTCAGGTCGGATGGCAGGGCCGCGGCTGTGTCGTAAACCCGGAAGATACGTAAATGGCTGCGCGTCGCATTCGCGTGTGCGGTGTGGTGCAAGGTGTGGGCTTTCGGCCCTTCGTATACCGCCTGGCGCAGATACATGCTCTTTGTGGCTGGGTCTTGAACCAGGAAAGTGGAGTCGAGATCCACGTGGAAGGCGGCGACGCGGCACTTGAGGAGTTTCTTAGAGGGCTGACAGCCCATCATCCATCTGCAGCAGAAATTAGCTCGCTCGAAGTTCTCGAAAGCGAGCCTGTGGGAGTGACTAAGTTTGTCATCCGGGAAAGTCAGACCTCCGGGCGGCCGTCGGTTCGTATCTCGCCTGATCTGCCGATTTGCGATGCATGCTTAGCAGAGCTATTTGATTCCACCGACCCCAGATACCTTTATCCTTACATCAATTGCACCGACTGTGGACCCCGATTCACCATTATCGAAGGTCTGCCGTACGACCGCTCGCGCACGACTATGCGGCAGTGGCCCATGGATTCGCGCTGTGCGGAGCAATACATGGATCCGCTTGACCGCCGGTTCCACGCTCAGCCGGTTGCGTGCCCTGAGTGTGGTCCGCAGTACTGGCTTGATTCGCCCGAAGGCGCCATTCACAGTAGCCGGGCCAGTGTAGAGGCTGCAGCAGAACTGCTCAGCAGCGGAAAAATCGTCGCAATAAAAGGAATTGGTGGATATCACCTCAGTTGCGATGCCCGGAATGTTCTCGCCGTGCAGGCGCTGCGCGATCGAAAGTTCCGGAAAGAAAAGCCGTTCGCGGTGATGGTCAAGGATATCGAAGTGGCTCGAAGGCTGGCGGACCTCTCACCCGCAGCGGAGCAGATTTTATGTTCCACCGCCCGGCCCATTGTTCTGGCACCTGCGAAGGCGACCCTTCCTGGGATTGCTCCGGGAAACCACGAATTGGGAGTGATGCTTCCCTACGCACCGCTTCATCACATGCTTTTCGCTGCCGGCGCGCCGGCAGTTGTGGTGATGACGAGCGCCAACCGCTCTAGCGAGCCCATCGCCTATCGGGATGAAGATGCTCGTCAACGCTTATCGGGCATAGCGGATGCCTATCTGATTGGCGAGCGTCCCATTGCGCGGCGTGTGGACGATTCGGTCACTCGAGCGGGCGTATTTGGCCCCCTGGTGCTGCGTCGTTCGCGCGGATATGCACCGGCGGCTGTAACGGGGGTGCCGGGAACGCGGCCGGTGCTGGCTCTGGGCGCGGACTTGAAGAACACCATTGCTCTAGTCGTCGAAGGGCAGACCTTCGTCAGTCAGCATATCGGCGATCTGAGCCACTATGAAGCATTCGTTTCCTTCCGGGACACGGTTCAGGATTTCGTCGCAATGTACAGCGTAGATTGGGACGATCTGGTGATTGTTCACGATCGTCATCCCGAGTACGTGTCTACGTTATATGCGCTGGATTTGCCCGCCCGTTCCATAGTTGCCGTGCAACACCATCGTGCTCATGTAGCCTCCGTCATGGCCGAGCGGCAGGCTTGGGACCGACGCGCTGTAGGCATCAGCTTCGACGGGACCGGTTACGGCGACGATGGAAGTATCTGGGGAGGCGAGTTTTTCATCGGCAGTATGAGGGCTGGCTGGACACGGGTAGCCCATCTGAGAAAAGCGTTGCTCCCCGGCGGAGATGCTGCTGCACTCTTTCCCGTACAATGCGCGGCCGGATTTCTAAGCGAACTGGGAGCTGTTCCGAATCTACTCGACCCGCCCTTTCATTTCCCCAAGCGCTACCTGGCTTCAGTGCAATTGGTTCGTAAACAGCTTCGGACGTTCGAAACTTCATCGATTGGTCGTCTCTTTGACACTGCGGCCGCATTGTTGGGCTTTACGCAGGAAATTACGTTTGAAGGACAGGCAGCGATCTGGCTCGAGCAAATCGCGCGCGCAGCACCGCCCTCGGCGCCGTATCCTTTTCCGCTCGCTGACAACACACTGGATTTCCGGCCGTTGCTGGCAGAGATAGTTCACGATCGGATTCGCGGACGAGATCCCGGTGAAATTGCCCGCGCCTTTCACGCGAGCATCGCGCACGGCCTATGGCAAGGAGCGATGCAGTTGTGTGAGGCCAGTTCCATCGACTTGGTCGTCCTGTCCGGCGGAGTTTTTCAAAATGAACTGTTGCTTTCCGAGATACGGGTGCGCGCGGAGCACGACAGGCTGGAAATATGGATGAATAGGGCCGTGCCTCCAAACGACGGCGGTATCAGCCTGGGGCAGGCGGCCACTGCTCTGGTGGGTGGATTAAATCCTGGACCCGATAGTACCTGTCAATGATACTGGGATGCATTAGAATTCACTTCCCGCGAATCGCCACCTGTGATAAATTCTAGCTGCTGCATCTGGTTTCCAGCCCCGCGCTGAGTCACAGCCACAAAAGGAGGCGTAACGACCATGGCGACCACGCCGCTCCCGCAGTCCCCCCCGCGCAGTTCCGGTGTCTCCGAAGTTCATATTATCTGGATCACCGCTGGTCTGAGTTGTGATGGCGACACCATCTCGGTTACCGCTGCTGAACAGCCAAGCATCGAAGATCTGCTGCTGGGCGCAATTCCCGGGCTGCCTAAAGTGCATCTTCACAATCCAGTGCTCGCGATGGAAGTTGGCGACGATTTCATGAAGTACTTCTATCAGGCGGAAAAGGGTCAGCTCGATCCGTTCGTGCTGGTGGTGGAAGGATCCATACCGAACGAGCGTATCAAGAGTGAGGGCTACTGGGCCGCTCAGGGCACGGACCACAGCACGGGACAACCGATCACGACCTGTGAATGGATTGACCGTCTAGCGCCGAAGGCATGGGGCGTAATCGCCTGTGGCACCTGCGCTACTTACGGTGGGATTCACGCTATGGCCGGCAATCCAACGGGCGCCATGGGGTTGGTCGACTATCTCGGAAAGTCCTTTCGGTCGGCCGCAGGGCTGCCTGTTGTCAACGTACCGGGCTGCCCCGTGCAGCCAGACAACATGATGGAAACCGTCCTGTACCTGCTTTATCAGGCAGCCGGGCTTTCGCCCATCATTCCGCTGGATGACCAGTTACGCCCTACCTGGCTGTTTGGGAAAACCGTTCACGAAGGTTGCGACCGCGCGGGCTACTACGAACAGGGCGACTTTGCACATGAATACGGCTCTCCGAAATGCCTCGTGAAGATTGGCTGCTGGGGTCCCGTGGTCAACTGCAATGTCACCAAGCGCGGTTGGATGCGCGGCATCGGAGGCTGCCCAAATGTCGGCGGTATTTGCATCGCCTGCACTATGCCCGGCTTCCCGGATAAATTCATGCCTTTTATGGATCAGCCCCCTGGCGCGACACTGTCTTCGACTGTGGCCGTCAGCTACGGACGGGTAATGCGGGCGCTGCGATCTATTACTAACAACACAGCCAACAAAGAGCCAAAATGGCGGCATCGCGGCTCGCAGTTGACCACTGGCTACCAACCAACCACGTACTGAGCAAGGAGCGATTATCATGGCGACTTTAGCTGAACCCGCGAGAGGCCAGGAACAAAAAGGCAGGAATCTTGTCGAGATGAACTGGGACCCGATCACGCGGATCGTGGGCAGCCTTGGCATATTCACAAAGATCGATTTCGACAACAAGCAGGTAGCCGAGTGTTACAGTACGTCTTCCATCTTCCGCGGCTACAGCATCTTCATGCAGGGCAAGGATCCGCGCGACGCGCCGTTCATCACGTCGCGGATATGCGGCATCTGCGGCGACAACCACGCCACCTGCGCCGTGTATGCCGCCAATATGGCTTGCGGCATGAAAACGCCTGAGCTTGGAGAATGGATTCTCAACCTCGGTGAAGCCGCCGAGTACATGTTCGACCACAATCTATACCAGGACAACCTTGTGGGCGTTGATTTCT
The DNA here is from genome assembly GCA_035475295.1 of Bryobacteraceae bacterium. GTDB lineage: Bacteria > Acidobacteriota > Terriglobia > Bryobacterales > Bryobacteraceae > Bog-105. The sequence goes on along the minus strand of DATIMM010000084.1, from coordinate 10,299 downwards.
GCGAGGCGATGGTGAAGCAGACCAACCCTGGTGTTCTCACGAAGGCCGAATCCACAATGTGTCCGAAGGCTTCCAAGCACGGCTACCGCACCATTGCCGATATCATGCGCGCACTCAACCCCTTTACGGGCGAGTTTTATCGCGAAGCCTTGGTGATGAGCCGCATGACGCGCGAGATGTTTTGTCTCATGGAGGGGCGGCACGTTCATCCGTCCACCCTTTATCCCGGTGGTGTGGGTACGGTTCCCACGCATCAGCTCTTTACCGATTACTTGGTCCGGCTGATGAAGTACGTGGAGTTCATGAAAAAGGTGCTGCCCATGCACGACGATCTCTTCGACTTCTTCTATGAGGCATTGCCCGGCTACGAAGAGGTAGGACGCCGTCGCATTTTGATGGGGTGCTGGGGATCGTTCAACAATCCCTACGATTGCGATTACCGGTACGAAAACATGTCGCGATGGGGCCGCTCGATGTACGTAACGCCCAGCGTGATTGTCGATGGACAGGTAGTTACCAACGACCTGGTCGACATCAACCTGAACATGCGCATTTTGCTCGGCAGCTCCTACTATCAGGATTGGGAGCAGAACGGCGAGACGTTCGTTAAAACCGACCCACTAGGCAACCCGATTGACAAACGGCATCCTTGGAACCAGACCACGATCCCGAAGCCCCAAAAGCGTGACTTCAAAGGCAACTACACATGGGTGATGTCACCAAGATGGCTCGATAAGCGGACCGGTGACCACTTGGCCCTCGACACCGGCGGCGGTCCCCTGCCACGCCTATGGTCAACCGCATTGAACGGACTGGTGGATATCGGCTACATCAAAGCAACTGGCAACAGCGTCAAAATCAATCTGCCTAAGACGGCTATGCTGCCCGAGACGGAGTTTGAATGGAAAATTCCAAAGTGGAGCAACGCTATCGAACGCGACCGGGCTCGCACATATTTCCAGGCCTACGCGGCGGCTGCGGCCTTATATTTCGTCGAAAAAGCCCTCCAATGCGTGCGAACCGGCAATACCAAGACTTGGGCCGAGTTCAAAGTACCAGACGAAGCAATCGGGTGCGGGTTCCACGAGGCAGTGCGCGGCGTACTTTCGCATCATGTTGTAATTCGAGACAAGAAGATCGCGAACTACCATCCGTACCCTCCGACACCGTGGAACGCAAATCCGCGAGATTTCTATGGAACTCCTGGACCTTATGAAGACGCCATTCAGAACACGCCGATATTCGAAGAGAATGGACCGGACAATTTCAAGGGAATCGATATCATGCGCGCCGTCCGGAGCTTTGATCCCTGCTTGCCATGCGGCGTTCATATGTACTTGGGGAATGGAAAGGTTTTGAGCACCCAGCATTCATCGATATTTGGGGCTCACTCATCGTAAGGAAATTCCATGCCACACACCGAGAAATCGAAGATCTCCTCCCACAGTGAAGGCACCAGCCGCGGGGAGGAGGTCGTGCAACGCAAAGGACCGGAGCCAGGCCGTGAAACGGGTGTTCGCACCGCGCGCGACTCCACAAGTATCAATCCGAAAATGCGCGATCCTATTGACCCGCGCATGCCACACATGCCACCTCCGTAATCACAGATTGGCTACGCTATGACATCTGGCGAGGTTCGTTCCCAGAAGTGGATCGACAAAATTGAGGAACTCGTGCACCGCGCAGAGTCGATCTCTGACCAAAACGCGCGCGGTGTCACGGTGGAACTCTTGCAAGCTGTCCTGGAGTTTCATGCAGCGGCTCTTGAGCGAGTTTTGGAAGTCGCTGCTGGTTCAGGACCTGGAGGCGAAGCAATCATCAGGCAAATCGCAACGGACGATCTCACCAGCAGCATGTTGCTCCTGCACAACCTGCATCCCGACGATCTAGAAACGCGAATCAACCGCGCGGTACAGAGATTACACGACGTCTTTGTTTCACTCGGAGCCAGGCTGTCGCTTTCTGCGATTGAGCCCGGGACCGTGCGGCTGTGCTTCGATTCGGCACGCTCCTGGCCTGGTGCCCCTGTAAAGACGAGCATAGAAAATGCGATCTTCCAGGCTGCTCCCGAAATTGACCGAGTCATTATCGAAGGATTGAAGGAGACTCCGGCCGCCAATTTCGTGCCGGTTTCCGATCTTTTGACTACCTTACAAGTGTCTGGATCCGGGATATGAGGACACATGGCGCAAGCACACGCGGCTTGATGTCGCTGCGCAATTTTGTGCAGAAGCCACCCGATGTCGAGCGATGCGATCTCTGCGCAACCATGCTCGCCGAGCAGCATCAGCATCTGGTTGCACCCGAATCGCGCCGTCTTCTTTGCGCTTGCGATCCATGCGCGATCTTGTTCAGCAGCAATGGCCAGACACGCTACCGCCGGGTGCCACGTGACGCTCGCTACTTGAATGATTTCAGGCTCTCGGATCAAGGCTGGAACAGCCTCGCGATCCCCACCGGGCTGGCGTTCATTTACTGTTCTAGCGCACAGAACCAAATCCTTGCCGTCTATCCCAGCCCCGCGGGGCCGACCGAGTCGGCACTCGACAAAGAATCTTGGGAAGAGGTTCTCGCTGACAATCCGGTGCTCGTCAAATTGAGCCCGGATGTGGAAGCTCTGCTGATCAATCGCATGAACGGGGCGCGAGAATACTTTTGGGTTCCGATTGACGAGTGCTATAAACTTACCGGTCTCGTCCGCACATACTGGCGCGGGTTTTCGGGCGGAGAAGAAGGCTGGGAACAGATCCGAAAATTCTTTGAACGATTGAAGATGCGAGCGTACGGGGATACGGTGAGTTCCTGTGCCTGATCTATCGTTCGAGATTTTAGGGGCCTCTCCCGTGCGAGACATCATCACTCCTGCACTTGCGTTTGATCTGCGCGTGACAAATTCCGTCCCGGAGCAGCCTATTGAGGCCGTTTTACTCCGGTGCCAGATTCTGATTGAGGTGGCTCGACGGCGCTACACGTCCACCGAGCAGGATCAGCTCCACGAATTGTTCGATGCCCCCGACCGCTGGGCAGACACGCTGCGCCCCATAACATGGGTGAACACCTCCCTGAACATCCCGGCATTCTCCGGCCGCACGGCGTGTCTCATCACCGTGCCATGCACGTTCGACTTCAACGTAGCGACGACAAAATACTTTCGCGGCATCAGCGATGGTGATATCCCGCTCAGCTTCCTATTCAGCGGTTCTGTGCTTTACCGTGCGGTCGAGGGGGCGCTGCAAATATCACCGATCTCGTGGAATAAGGAAACTCGCTTTCGCTTGCCAGTCCAAGCCTGGAAGAGCGTGATGGACACGTTCTATCCGAACTCTGCGTGTCTCAGTCTGCGCCGCGACGTCTTCGACGAACTGTACCGTTTCAAAAGCAGTGCGGGGTTTACTACTTTGGAACAAACAATCGAGCACATGTTATCCATCGCGAAACAGGAGAGTCGCGTTCCATGAGTTCCCGGATGGTAGACAAGATTGCACAAGCGGTTCTATACGAGGGATATCTTCTGTATCCCTACCGTCAGTCCGCGTTGAAGAATCAGCAGCGGTGGAACTTCGGTGTGCTGTATCCGCCGTCTTGGGTCGCGAATCAAACGGGTTCGGACCGTTCGTATTTCGAGATGGAGTGCTTAGCCAAGGCTTCACGGGAAGGACGTCTCGACGTTTCGCTACGCTTCTTGCAGCTTGTTGCCCGCCGGACAGGCGAGCAGGTGTGGCAGGAAGCCCTGGAGCAGACTGTGAGCGTCCACTCCCTGTCTCCCGCAGCGTTGGGTGCGAGCCCTCGCGTGGATAGTTTCTCATTCCCGGGCACCGAGAGTCTGGATCCCGGCAAGGTATGCCGGATTTCCACAATCAAAGGCCAGATCGAAATTTCAGCAACGCCCATCGGAGCACAGGTATTTCGGCTGAGTGTTCGCGCGCAGAATACAACAAGCTGTCCAGTAGCGACTCGCGAGGAGGCGCTCATGCATTCTCTCGCCTCGGCGCACACGGTACTTCGTCTTCAGGAAGGTGAATTCATCTCACAAACGGACCCTCCAGAAGACTTTAGGGAGGCTGCGGCTGCCTGTCAAAATACCGGCGTCTGGCCCGTGCTCGCCGGCGATAGCGGAGCACGCGACACCATGCTAGGTTCGCCCATCATTCTCTATGACTATCCGCAAGTCGCGCCCGAAAGCGCTGGCGACCTGTTCGATGCTACTGAAATCGATGAGATCCTCGTCCTGCGAATTCTTACCTTGAGTGATGCAGAAAAGGAAGAACTACGCCGCTCCGACGATCGTGCCCGGCGAATCTTAGAACGGCTGGAAGAGAGCCCTCCAGAACGCCTGCTGGCACTGCATGGGACAATTCGTGGCATGCGCCGGCCACAAGCTGACGCATGGAGCGCGTGGGATACAGTGCAGGGTGACCTCGCCGGTACGGCCGTACCAGGTACCACTCTAACCAAGGGCGATCGCGTCCGGCTCCGGCCTCGAAGGCGGGCCGACATCTTTGATACGCTGCTCGATAATCAAACCGCCATTATCGAAGCAGTGGAAGAGGACTTCGAGCACAAGATCCATTTTGCGGTCGTGCTCGAAGATGACCCTGGCCGGGACATGGGCGAGATGCGTCAGGCCGGACATCGTTTTTTCTTCTCGGCGGAAGAAATTGAACCGATCTAGCCCTTCGGTTTCGGGAAGGACATGCGCGATGGACCGCTCCGTGCTGATTGCGGGAATCGGCAATATTTTTCACGGTGACGATGCGTTCGGCATTTCGGTGATCCAAAGACTGGCTACGGTCGACAGCCCATCACAGGTCCGCCTTATGGATGTGGGGATTCGCGCGATCGATCTTGGCTTCGCTTTGCTTGACGGATATGAGTTGACGATTCTCGTCGACGCAACGTCGCGCGGCGGCGTGCCAGGCACGCTCTATACCATCGAGATAGAGCCCGACGATGTTCCCGACCTCGCAAACCAAACGCTACTGGTTAATTCCCATGGACTGAATCCAGTTAGCGTACTCGCATTAGCCAAGAGCATGGGCGCAAATTTCAAAAGGCTTTTGCTCGTCGGCTGCGAACCATCGATCCTTGACCGGGACGACACCGGGCACATTGGACTGAGCGAAGCTGTTGAAGCGGCTGTGAATCCAGCAGTTCAAATCATTCAGAGTTTAGTAGCGAGTTTCCTATATCCAGAGGAGGTTTATTCCCATGAAATCGTTTAAGTTTGCGGGCATGGTTGCGGCGCTGGCGGTTGTCGCTGCTCTCGTAATGAATTACGCGGATGTGAAGCGATATATCAAAATTGAGCGGATGTAGTCGAATCAGGCTGAAATGCATGAGCTGTCGATAGCACTGAGCATCATCGAGGGGGTTGAAGAAGAAATGGAACGGCGCGGAACCTCGAGGGTAGCTGCGGTCCATCTGAAGATTGGACCACTTTCGGGCGTATCCAAAGACGCATTGCTCTTCTCGTACGAAATCGCACGTGAGGGAACACTGTTAGAAGGCGCCCGGCTTGAGATCGAGGAGACGCCTGTCCTCCTGTATTGCGAAGTATGCCGGGATCAAGTCCCCGCCGTTTCCATGCAGCGCTTGTACTGCGCGATTTGCGACAACCCCAGTGCAGATATTCGCCAAGGTTCAGAGATGGAGGTGGTCGCGTTGGAGTTAATGGATGAGTATTCAGCCGAGGCTGGTTGAAGTCCGCCAAAAAATTCTGAAGCGTAACGACCTGCTTGCGCGCGAACTCCGCGATCGCTTTGGCGCGGCGGGCGTCTACGTGGCTAGCCTGGTCTCCAGCCCGGGCGCGGGCAAAACTGCATTTCTTGAGAAAACACTATCCCTGCTGAAGCCGAAGGCACGCGTGGCCGCGCTTGTGGGCGACCTCGCAACCGACAACGATGCTGCTCGCCTCGCTAGGAGCATGGCACCCGTGCGTCAGATCACGACTGGCACGATCTGTCATTTAGATGCTGAGATGGTGTCTAAAGCCCTTGAAGGCTGGAATCTCGAGGAGTTGGATCTGCTCTTTATTGAGAACGTCGGCAATCTCGTCTGTCCTTCCAGCTACGACCTTGGCGAGAACCTGCGAGCGGTCCTCATGTCGGTCACGGAAGGCGAGGACAAGCCATTAAAGTACCCCACCATATTCAACACGGCTGATGTAGCGGTCATCACAAAGACTGACTTAGCACAGGCTGTCGAGTTCAATTGGGATGCCGCAAAGCAAAACATCGAAGCGGTTCGGCCCGGCATGCATGTGATTGCCGTTTCTTCCAAAACAGGCGAGGGCATGGACGCTTGGCTGGACTACTTGCCTGCCCCGGCCGCGCGCCGCTAGAACTAATTCGCGCAGCCTAAGGGCAGGTCCTGAACGCTCGTCTTTGGTGCGGGGGAGCTTTCGGCTATTTTTCTGAAGGGGTGATGTCTGTCACGGGAAGATCCCAATGAGCCAGGAGGATCTGAAATCGCCGCTGTTCCTCTCGCTTGTAGGTCTCCTGGTCCGGCCAGAGTTGCTTGATCAGCAATTCCTCTGTTGGATTCGCCGTTGTTGCCACTTGCGAGTTCTTGAATCGGATCGTTACACGGTAATCCCACCGTGCGTCTTCGGTCATGTGATTCGCCGGGCTTTCGATTTTGACCGAAACGATACGACCGCCCTCGACCAGTTTTCTGAGCAGCGGATAGTGATTCTTCAGGAAAAGCTGCAAGAACTCCTCCTGATGGCCCCATTGCGTTTTGTAATAATACTCCACTACGTAGGGCTGGTCGGCAGTGGCCCGCGGCGGAGCGCCTTGACTGAACAGCAGCGCGGCAGAGCCTAACAGCAGGAGCGCGAGTAGCAGGTTTCTCATCGATCCTCCGAAGCGTATCTTCGGGCGTTCTGAGTGATCATAGCGCGTCCAGTTCCAGATCTGCGAGACCACCGTCGGACTTGGAACCGAAACTACTTCCAGGAACTACGCTTCCTGGGATCGGAATCGGAATCAGCGCCCAGAAGTCGCATGGTGGAGGTACGATTGAGGAGTTCACGGGAGGACCGGCATTGCCTCCGAAATCCGAAGGAGTCCTCGAGACTTCGCTCTACGTAGATGACGTAATGCGTTCTGCTCAATTTTACGAAAGGATTTTCTGTCTTCGCGTCATCAGCGATTTCGGAGAGCGCGGTTGCGCAATGCAAGCTGGCAGCCGCCAAGTCTTATCAATATTTAAGAAGGGGCGCTCGCGGTCAATCCTGTCTCCCCACGACGGCGAAGGTGAGCGTCATCTCGCGTTTGCGATTACTTGTTCGGAGCTGGCAGGATGGGAAGCGTGGCTAGCGGAGAACGGAATCGCGCTGGAAGAGAAGCGAACGTGGGACTTGGGTGGCCACAGCATCTACCTTCGTGATCCGGACCGCCATCTGATAGAAATTGCCACACCGGGTGTCTGGTCGATCTATTGATCTGTAACCCAGCAAGCTATTAACAGCAGGCATTTCATCATGGTCCTCTCCTCATTCCAGCTCGCCTTGGTGAAGATGAGGTCCCTGTAAGAGAGATCCTGTAATTTATTGCGAACCGCGGGCCGATGTTATCTCAGTCATTAGAGCGTTACGTTATCCGGCTGTCGTTCGTCCCACCAAACGGGTCAGGTCCACGCGAGGGTTGGAATTATGACCCATTGAGGTACAAGCATGCAAATACGTGAACTGATGACCAGTAATCCGGCCTGTTGTACGCCGGATACGCCGCTACAAGAAGTCGCGCGCATGATGATGGAGTGCGACTGCGGGGAGATCCCGGTGGTGGACAGCCGCGAGTCGATGCGGCCCATAGGAGTAATCACGGACCGTGACATAACGATCCGGGTCGTGGCGCAGGGACGGAATCCGCTGGAGATGAAAACGTCGGATTGTATGACGCGGCCCTGCATTACGGTATCGGCCGACGCCTCGATTATGGATTGCATTTACCTCCTGGAGAAACATCAGATCCGGCGTGTACCGGTCGTGGGTCAACGGGGAAGGTGCTGCGGGATCGTCTCCCAGGCCGATGTGGCGAGAAGGATCGATCAACATGCCGCCGAGGTGTTGAAACAGGTTTCACAGCCTGCGACGGCGCATCGCCAGGCGCACTAGAGGAGATAAACAAGGCCGGTTCCGGGGCCTTTCCGGGGCCGGCCATGCGATGGTGCAATACGCACTCCTGTGGCGGGTGTTGCTACGCGGGAGTGCCAATGTCGAAGAGATCAGTGATCTCTTTGGAGCAGGCTGCCAGATTGAGGTCGGGGTACCCAGCAGTTTAGCCGGTGCCCCCTCGACAGCCGCCGCAAAGCACCGGCGTTTACCTTACATGGAATATGAAACCGCGCGGAAGCGGGATTATCGGGCCGCGCGGAGGAGCAGCGGAGCCCAGGAAGCTGATCCCCAAACCCCCAACCCACGAAGTCCGGAGTAGGATGCAATGTAACATCCCCCTCTGTTTATGGTAACCGTACTGTGGAGTTGCTGGCTCTCCGGTCGGAGGGGAAATCTTTGGACCAGATAGCGTCGCTGCTGGGGATCACCAAATGCATGGAGGAGGCGCTGTTGTGTCGGCAGACGCAAAAGGAATCAGCCAGGCAGGAAATGCGGTCGACCGTCGGGCCCACCGCGAGCGGACCGGCGGAAATCAACAAAGCGGACCATCACGGTGACCTTTGCTACTACTCTACCCGGTATAGAGAGCGTTCTATGTCCCTGTATCACGCCCTCCTACACGTTCTACAAGCGGTATTGGTCCAATTACGTGGTACATGATCCGCTTGAGAAAGTTGCCCATGGCGACGGTTGGGGTTATAACGGATGATCCTATTCACAAGGATTACGAATCCGAAAGGCGACACGGGCGCGAATTTTCAGGGAACTACGATAAAACCGCTTCAGCTTCAGGCGTGACCGTCGATTCAAGCGGGCTGGCGGCCCGACCAGTTTGTATCGCTTCGGATTGAACCGATTGTATCCTTAATCTCGTCAGGCTGGAATTATTGTCCAGCCAACCCATCTGTGAACGTGTCGCGCAGCAGAACATGCTCGATATCTATCGATTATTGATCCGAACAGACGGGCAAACAAGTGGCCCCTTAAACCTTCCCGCGCAGTCTGATTAGCTGTGGAGCTAGTTGGCCCGAAAGGATAAGCTGCCCCCTAGCTGGCGATAGCGGAACCCAATTCTAGTTCATGCGGCGACCAAGGTGCGGTCGAAGGACCAATGACCCGAGATTGAGCCATCCAGCGGACGAACCGGGCGGCGCGCGAGGCCCAAAAAGTTCCAGTAACCACTTCCCTTCCTCCAGAACGCGCATCCCCACGCCATAGATGGTCCGCAGACACCGTATACCGAATTTCACTCAGGTCTTGGCCGAAGGGCGGCAGAGATGGAGAATCGTTCAGTCCGCTGATCAACGGAATGGCGGCTACTTGCCTCCCCTCCTCGCATCGACGCACGGCTTTGCGATGTGCCTCTGCCTCAAGGCGTGCAGACTGGTTCTGGTTCTGGCACGATCGGTGTGGAGCCTTCACACAGCCGCCCAGTAAACGGTCGTCTCGCCCGGTCCGTAATTATCCACCTTGTGAATCCTGTTCGCCGGTTCTGCAAAGCCGGTTCCCGTCAGTGCTATGCCGAGGCCGATTGCGGTTTTAACTTCCTATCCATTCTTATGCTCCTTTCAAGGCAGAATCTTCCTCCCGGGCACTGAAGATGCCGCGGACCGGATAGTCTGGTTCACGCTGAAGGCTTGTTGACGGAGACCACGGAATCAGCTCGAGGTTCTTTCTTCCAATCCAGCTCAAAAGTGCAGCGTTCATGAAAGGCTCTATGCTGTGCCGCGGCGAAGAAATACCTTGCAATCCGGCGAGTCCTCGAGGTTTGATTAACTGTTCCCAACTTCAGCATGGGATCAGAGTGCGATCTCGCCCGTTCCGAGATCGTTCTAAAATCCGCTTCCCAGACGTTCGGTCCAAAAGGTCTCAGTCCAACCCGGATCGGTCAAACAATGGGCGGGAGCGGATACGGATATTCGCGCCTTGTCTTCAACCCAAGCGGCGGAGGCGAATTGCGCAAAGTAGGTCACAGGCATTTCCTTGTTGTGACTCGATACCCTATCGATCCCTATGTCTGTCAGCGCCAGTGGATAAATGGCTCTTCCGCTGATTTGGTGCAAGCTGACAGGCGGAAATGGTCCGCGCCAGCGGAGTGGCAGATGTTCTAGGCTGTTGTTGCAATGGCGCTTCCCTCGAGCCATTCGCACGGCGTCCTTCCGAACCCGCGAGCGTTGGTT
>DATIMM010000083.1:0-33462 GCA_035475295.1 Bryobacteraceae bacterium | reverse complement strand
TATTCATTCTCAGTCAGAACCTGCTGATTCACCAGGCCAGTCACGTAGGCCAGCAAGCGTGCCACTTGCGTCGTCTTCATCGAAACGCACCATCATAGCTGCTTTGTGTTTTCAATGCGTTCGGATTATTTGACCATACGGCCAAACGAGATCGGAGTTTGCGAGAACCACAGTCACAAGAACTTTGGAAACCTTGCGGTTCTCTGATCGGGCGCACCCTCAACCCTGCAGATCCGATTTCCGAGAGGGACAGTCGCGAACAACGCGTCGGCAGCATTTTCCGGACCGATGCTGAAAGTTGCGCAATCAATATGATCCGGCAAGGGGCGAATCGGCTAGGTAGAAGGACGTAGTCGCCGAAGAAAAATTCATCGCCAAAGTCTTCGGCCTCCCTGCCTGCGGCCAGTTTAGCTCACCGCTGCGACTCGCGCCATTTTCCAGCATCCATGAACTTTGCAATGGAATTGTTTCCCCATACCAGCTTCGGTGGGGGCCATGGAGATAGGCTCGTTCGTAAGTATTCCCGTATCACCTTTCATCCCACTGCTAGGGCAGCCTTGAGACCGCCGTCCACTAGGTAGTCTCCGCCAGTGCAAAAGCTCGCGTCATCAGACACCAAGAACGCCGCGAGTTCGGCCACCTCTTCCGGAGTGCCGACACGTCCAAGCGGATGAGCTTCCCCAAACCTCTCGAAAACCTGTGAGACCGGCAGATCCGGCGAGAAAGTCTGCGCCGCAAACTCGAGCATCGGTGTGGCAATCGAGCCAGGGCTGATAGAGTTTACGCGCACGCCTTCTCGAGCATGATCCAGTGCCAATGCACGAGTGAGGCTGTGGATCGCTCCTTTTGATGCGGCGTATGCCGCCACTCCCCGTTGGCAGGCGTACCCTTGCACCGATGAGAGGTTCACGATTGCGCCTCCTCCACTCTTTTTCATCTCAGGCACTCCGAAGTGCGCGAATAGAAAGACGCTCGTTACGTTGACGCTCATGCACTGGTTCCAAGTATCGAGATCGGTCGTAACTGCAGTGCCATAGGGGTGGACCGCGGCGGCGTTTACGATAATGTCCAATCTGCCAAATAGCGCGACCGCTGCTGTAACAGCTGCTTGAATGTCGCTGGAGGAAGAGACGTCGCACACGCGCACTTGGATTTCGATTCCGTCCGCTCTGGCCTCGTCCACCAAATTCTGATTCGCAGCCGTATCAATGCCGCAAGACAAGACTCGGGCTCCACCTCTCGCCAAACGCTTGCCGACCGCTTTGCCTATGCCCGTAGTACCAGTTACGATAGCTACCTTACCATTGAAATTCATCGAATACCCTCAGCCTCTACCACCTTTAGACACGCGCGAAGATAGCCCATGGCAAAGGCCATTCCGGCGTGCCAGGGAGCATCGCAGGTCAGTTGCGGTGCATGATCGGGAATCACCACTCCCTGAAAACCGTTCTTCTGCAGGATACGCAGGACACGAAACACGTCCATGTCTCCTTCATCGATGTGCGTCTCTTTGTAATGCGGAACTTTGCCCTTTACGTTTCTCAAATGGACGTAGGCGATGCGGCCCTGCTGACTGTACCGATCTACGGCCTCGTAGACATCCCCGTCGTTCATCTCGGCAATGGTTCCGGCACAGAACTCCAGCTGATTGGAAGGGCTGGGATTGAGGTCGATGAGCTTCTGATACAAGTCCGGCCGGTACACCAGGCGCGGCTGGGAACGCATGGTGGGCATCGGCGGATCGTCCGGATGTGCAGCCAACCGCACGCCGGCTTCTTCCGCCGCCGGAAGGCACGCGTTTAGAAAATCGGCAGCACGTTGCCACAATTCCTCATTGGTAGCTTGCGGCAAAACGCCAGCCGGCGCATCGGGATCGTAAGTCATATTCCAGGCCATTCCCCGAGGAATCGGCGTGTCGAGTGGCCCATCCATTCCCACGCTTAACGCGCCGCCCCGTGCGAATGGGCCCGTAACTCGCCCAGCAACCCCGGCAATGCTGAAGTTATAGCCGACGATCGGGACGCCTACTCCTCCTACGCGGCGAATCATCGTTTTTAGGCCTTCCAGTTGCTGCTTCTTTTGCGGGCCATCGAGCAGCACGTCATGCCAATGGCCGGGATCGAAGTTTTCGATCGCTTCCCAGATCAGGCCAGCGTCTTCGATCTGTTCTTTGATCGCGCGCATCTCCTGGACGCTCCAGAGCTGTTTGGGATCGCCTGCATAGCCCCAGCCGGCCAGTGCACCTATCGGTTGGTCTTTGCGTGCGTTGGCGGCACCTGCTTTGTGAAAATAGTCCACCAGATGCACTACGACGTGCGTTGCCCCAACCTGCTTGGCAAAGGCGAAGTACTCCGGGGTAAGCATGTGTTTGTAAAGGCCGAATCCGAGTTTCATGGGAAGAAAGTTTGAATCAAAGATATTAGAAATGCCTGGTTTAAGTCATCGAATTGTGGGCGGCTGGGGCAGGGGAGAGCGGGACCAGATGTGGCTGATCTCCTCGAGGGAATAGCCCTTCGTTTCCGGGACAAAAGCAAAGACAAAAACGAAATTGATAGCCGCCATCGCAGAAAAGAAGAAGAATGTCCCATCGCTGCCCAAATATTTCTGCATAACGGGAAAGAACTGATTCGCAATATAGGCGAAGATCCAAAGGGCGGTTGTAGCGATCGACATTGCGGCTCCGCGAACTTTCGTCGGAAAGATTTCGGAGATGATCACCCAGCAGACCGCACCGTTGCCTATCGCATGACCCGCCACAAAGGCCATGATGCCCGCCAAAACGCCGATACCGGGCCGCTTGATGAGATACAAACATGCAATCGATGCCAATGCTGCGGTTTGCACGCTGGTGCCCACCAAAATGAGTGTCTTACGGCCCGCTCTATCCACCAGCCAGATTGCGAGTGCCGTAAACACCAAGTTGACCATGCCCACTAGAACCGACTGAAAGAAGGCATCAGAGGCGTTCTGTCCAGCACTCCTGAACACGTTCGGAAGGAACGAGAGTATTGCGGTGATGCCGCTCGTCTGAGAAAAAGCTGCAAGGAGAAAGCCGATAAGAAGGGCTGTCCGAAAAGGCCCTATAAAGAGTTCTTTTAAATCTCCTCGTTCCTCGACGAGAGACGCACGGATCATCGCCACCTCGACCGCTGCTGCCTGTTCTCCGCTAATATCCGTCAAGACCTGCTGCGCCTTACTCTCCCGGCCCACCTTCATGAGCCAGCGCGGACTTTCCTGAGAGACCATAATCACGATCCCGAACAGAACAGCAGGCACAGTCCCTGCGGCGAACATCCAATGCCAGCCGTGCTCGATGTTCCAGCGTTCGGTTCCCGCTCTTGCAATCAGCATGTTGGCGTACACGGCGCAAAGAATGCCCAGCACAATGCCCAGTTGATAGAACACCACCAAGCGACCCCGGACCCGCGCTGGCGCAACCTCGGCGATATACATCGGCGCTACAATCGATGCCGCCCCGATTCCAACCCCCCCAACAATTCGCCAAATCACATATTGCGTGAAGCTGGACGCGGCCCACACTCCTACGGAGGACAAAGCAAAGCAAAGAGCGCAAGCGGAGAGTGCCTTTTTCAAACCAAACTTATCGGCAATTCCGCCGGAGCTGGCTGAGCCCAGCAGACATCCTACTAGCGCGCAGCCCGCTGCCCATCCAACCGCTACGGCTCCCAGCCGGAAATAACTCGTTAGATACCCGATGGCCCCGCTGATCACGATGTTGTCGTAGCCAAATAGGAACCCTCCCAACGAAGAGGCGAAGGTCGAGATAATCAGCACTGTACGCGCCCTTTCGCCAGCCTTCTGCGCGGCAATCTCAAACGGCATCTTCATTTAGGGAAGCTCTACCCATTACGAACAGGCCGGAAGCATTGCTTCCGGCAAACGACAGCGGCTCATTGACTTTATCTTGGCCGATGATAAATTGTCAACGCTGACATGGCCGCCACGTTGGCAAGGCGGGATGTTCCCGCTTAGGCGGTCGACCGAGGGTCCTCTTAGTGCTCTTCTGTGCGCTGGAATACAGAATGGACGTTAAGAACAAGCTTTAACTCAGCCATTAAAAAAGATCTTGACGCAGATCCATCTCTGACATATACCTATCTCAATAGTGCTTCGCCGGTCAAAGCATCGTACGTTTGAACGCCAGCACACGCGCTCTCGTTAGGAGTTAACATGACCCTCGCACAAAGACTCAGTTGTCTCGCGGTGGCCGGTTGTGTCCTCGTCGGCACCGGCGCTGCCCAGACCACAAGCGGCTCTATTACAGGCACCGTCACCGACCCTTCCGGTGCCCCGGTCAGCGGCGTTCAGGTTCAGGCTTCCAGCAAACAGACCGGACTGCAGCGATCCGCCACGACCATAGAAAACGGAACTTATAAGATTCCGCAACTGCCCCCTGATACATACGACGTTACGGTCCAAAAAGCTGGGTTCGCGAAGGAGAATCGCCCAGGGGTTCAGTTGCTTGTGAACCAGAGTGCGACCATTGATTTCAAGCTCTCTGTTGCAGCACTTTCTGAGACCGTGCAAGTGACTGGAGCGCCAGCGCCTCTCAACACCACCAACGCGACCCTGGGCCATGTGATTCAGCATCAGCAGATCGTGGATCTGCCACTAAACGGACGGAGCTTCACCCAGTTGACCCTTCTCACCCCGGGCGCGGCTCCCCAGGAAGCCGGTCAGCAGAACGCCTTTACGGTGAAGCAGGGAGCCGGTTCAATTAGTCCCTCGGTGAATGGCCAGCGAGGTCAGCAAAATAATTTCACAATGGACGGCGTTTTGAACAATGCCATTTACACAGATACCTGGGTGATTTCACCGCCGCCCGACGCCCTCCAGGAATTCAACGTGCAGTCTCACATGACTGATGCCCAATTTTCCATCTCTTCTGGCGCCAACATCAACATTGTGAGTCGCTCCGGCACCAACCAGTTCCACGGTGCAGCGTGGGAATTCTTCCGAAATGACGTCCTGGACGCCCGGAACTTTTTCGACAAAACGAAGCCTCCCTATCGGCAAAATCAGTATGGAGTGACATTCGGCGGCCCGATCATCAAGAACAAAACATTCTTCGAGGCTTACTGGGAAGGATTCAGGTCTGTGCAAAGCCTGAGTTTCCAACGAAGTGTTCCGACGGCAGCCATGCGGGCTGGCGACTTCTCGGAAATACTAGGTCCTCAAATCGGCACCGATAGTCTTGGCCGGCCGATTCTAAAGAACCAAATCTTCGACCCGTCCACCAGCCGTCCTGATCCGGCCCATCCTGGCAACATTATTCGAGATCCATTCCCGGGGAATCGAATACCGGCTAATTTGCTAAATCCGACAAGTCTGCTCGTCCTGCAGAAATACTATCCACTCCCCAACCTGAACGTAGCGCCCGGCGTTCTTCCCAACTACCTTATGGTGGGCGGCAACAACACGGCCAGCGATCAAACTGGAATCCGGATCGACCACAGCTTTGGAGACAACGATACCCTGTTCGGCCGTTATAACCGGTCAAATGCAAACCTCACACGCCCGGAGTCGTTGCCGACGTACCAACAGACTCTTCTGAACTATGGGCAGACGTTGGCGTTGGGGTATACCCACTTGTTCGGACCCAACTTGGTGCTCAATATCCGCTATGGATACACAAACACGAATTACGGTCAGTTCGACGAAGCGGCTGGTGACGCCTTTCTAAACGCCACCAATTACGCGCAACATGCCCCGGCGAAGAACGGCATCGCGCTTGGTCCTCAAATTTCAATTTCAAACGGCTTCAGCGGCGTCAGCCAGTTCGCTATACCGCTCGGCCCGCAGTACAACCACGATGGCCATGCGGATCTGTCCATTGTGCGGGGCACGCACACCATCGGCGCAGGGGCGATGATTTACCACATCCATAGCTTTGATGACGGATGGGGCGCGGCGGTCAGCTTCACACAGAACGCTACTTCACAGGGTGGATTGAGCAATAACTCCGGTAACGGAGCCGCCAGCTTTATGCTCGGATTGCCTGATAACCTTTCTGGTTTTCTGGGAAATACGTCTGCCGACGAGCGCGGCTGGTGGTATGGCGGCTACGTGCAAGATCAATGGCAAGTCTCGAAAAAACTGACCGTGACGTATGGATTGCGGTACGACTTTGTCCAGCCCCCAAGTTATGGCAGCAAGATCGTCTCGGGCCTCGACGTCCTGACTGGAAACTTTCTGGTGTCCGGAGCCGTTCCGCCGCTCTATCCTCATCCCAATGTGCGCAAAACCTACTTTGATCCTCACTACAACGGCTTTCAACCGCGATTCGGCTTAGCCTATCGCGCAAGCGAGACCACCGTAATTCGCAGCGCGTTTTCGATGTTTGATGACCACAACAACACACTGGTCCAGGAAGCGCAGGATCCCCGTATCTCGTGGCCGGAAGGTGTGGGAATTTCTAATATTGACCTCAATCGCGGCCTTCCGACGACTTACTTCAACAATCTGCCGCCAAGCTCCTCGTATTTCAACCCGCTGCAGCCCCTGGTGGACTTCGGCGCCAACCCTCGTAATAAGATCCCTTACGTAATGGAGTACAACGCCGGAATCGAACAGCAATTTGCGCGTTCGTTCGTGTTCAATCTCGACTATGTGGGATCGCTGGGACGGCACCAGTTTATTCAACCCACCGCCAACACGGCGCTTTATCCCGCGCCCGGACCCATTGCGGCCCGGCAGCCTTTCCCTGCGTACGGTGGATCGTTCTCATTCGACGATAATGTTGGTACCTCCAGTTACAACGCATTGCAGGTGAAGCTGCAGAAATCTCTTTCGTTCGGGTTGAATTTCCTGGCTTCGTATACATGGTCTAAGTCCTTGGATATCCAATCGGAAGGCCAATCCGGCAGTATCGAGTCCATCTACAATCGGAGGCAGGATTGGGGGCCCTCCGACTACAACCGAACTCACATGTTTGTCTTCAGCGGCATCTATCAGATCCCTGTGGGTAAGGGCAAACCGTATTTAGCGAATGGGAACGGCTTCGCGCGAACTATTTTGGGTAACTGGAACTTAGGCTGGGTCGCTACCCTGAATTCTGGTCAACCATTTAGCGTGCAAGCAGGGGGCGACCCTGCCAATGTCGGTGGCGGCAGTCAGCGCGCTCAGGTCGTTGGCGATCCGAAGACAGGGTTTTCCAAGAGCCGTCTTGAATGGTTTAACACCGGTGCGTTCGCGGTACCTGCTCCATACACATTCGGCAATGAGGGGAGAAACAACATGACTGGGCCGGCACTGAGGAATTTGGACTTCATCACCTTCAAAGATTTTTCACTTGTGGAGCGGGTCACGCTTCAGTTCCGGGCTGAGTTTTTCAACATCTTCAATCACACCAATTTCGGAATTCCGGACAGAACTGTCACGGATGCAAATTTTGGAATCATCAGCAGTACAGCAGCGGCTCCACGCCAGATCCAGTTCGCTCTGAAGCTTTTGTTCTAGTAACCTGGGAGGGGTCTCCAGCACAATGAAGACCCCGGTCCTCGCGGAATGCTTGTACTCCCGATTCTCCTCGCGCTTGCGACCACTCAGTGCGATGCCAGCTTTCAGTCGGCGCTCCAGGCCTTGCAGGAGAATAGTGCGGCAAAGGCTGCCGCCATACTCCAGTCGCTTCCTGCGGAGTGCCGGCAGTCGAGTTCTTTCTATGAACTTTCCGGGATAGCAAGCGAGTTGGCCGGTGATCTCCTGGCGGCGGAAAGTGCTCTACGCAAGGCAGTCTTGATAGATCCAAAATCGGCGCGGCTAAGGCAGCGAATGGGTGCGATCTACCTTCGCAACAAGAAGGCTTCGCAAGCTGTTGGCGAGCTTGAGCAGGCGGTGGCGCTCGATCCGTCTAATCCGGTCATCAAAAAGTACCTGATTGGTGCCTACGTCGAAGCTGGTCAGTGGCAGCGGGCGGCGGCGCTCTTCGATCGGATGGGCGGAGCTGGTTCAGATACCAGAGACCCCATCATGGTTCTCTGGTTCGCCCAGACACTCATCGAAACGAAACAGTTTGGCCGGATAGACCACGATATCTCGGCCGAACAGGCGGGCATGTCACCGGCCCTTCTGTTCTCGCTCGGTACACTGTTTGCGCAACACGGTATGTATGAAAAAGCGGTCCGCTTCCTCCGGAAGATCCCAGCAGACGATGCTGATGATGCTGTCTACTTTAATCTAGGGCTCGCTTACTCCCACTTGCAATTGTTTGAAGACGCGCGTAGAAATTACTTTCTGGCAATCGACAAACATCCAAACCATATAGAAGCTTATTTCAGGATTGGATTGGACTATAGTGCGGCGGGTCAGGGTAGAAAGGCCATCCCTTGGTTATTTCGAGCCGAGGAGCTAGCGCCAAGTCGACCAGACATCTCTTACGCCCTCGCGGAACAGTTGCTCCAGCTGAAGTATTTCGAGTCGGCCGAGAAGGTTGTTGCTCGGGCATTTGAAACCTCGCCCGGCAACCCCATCCTGTTAATCGCCAGCGCCGATATAGAGCAGCAAAAAGGCCATTCTGCGATGGCAACAACTAACTACAAGGAGGCCTTGGCTCACCAGCCGAAACTGGTTAGTGCTCTTGTCGGACTTGCAAAAGTCGCGACTGCACAGGGCCACGATGATGAAGGTCGAAAGTGTTTGCACGAGGCCCTCTTGATTGAGCCGGACGACCCTTCGGCGAACGGAGAGTTGGGCTTAATGGACGCGCGGCACCAGGACTGGGCCTCCTCTCTGCCGCGGCTGAGTAAAGCATGGAAAGCGAATCGATCGAATACAACGATAGGTCTTCAACTGGCGCGAGCGCTCCGGCATAGCGGACGCGCAGCGGAAGCGCTGCGAGTACTATCATCTCTGCAGCCGCTAATGGGGGACTCCTTCGCGTTCCATCTTGAACTGGCGCAACTGTACACGCAGCTCCGTCGGCTCGCGGAGGCGCAGGAGGAGCGCGACGTGGCTGCCAAACTCCAGGCCCGAGCGCAGGACAATATCCGTTTCGACAATCCCACGACGTATGTTCACTAACTGGTGGCGTTCCGCGATAGTGCTCTCCGTTGCTGTCTCCGGACTGCCCTGCCACGCGGCAGCACAGAGTGCTACGTGCAATGCACAGGAGACCTTCCGAAACGTAAACAGCCTGTTGCAAAGCAGGAACTACGAAGCGGCATCTCGGGCTCTCGATCAACTGCGACGTTGTCCGGATCTGTCCGGGATTGAGAACTTCCAAATGGGTTGGCTTTACGGGAGAGCGCGGGACTTCAATACGGCTCTCAAAATGTTCCATTCAGTTTCCGAAGATGTTCCAGACCTGCTGACCCATCACTATGCCGTGGCGCTGAGCAAGTTCGAACTCGCCGATTATCGGGGCGCGGTGGGCACGCTAAAAAATCTGCCACCAGGAGAATCAGATGCAAAATGCGCCAACCTGCTCGCGGTGTCTTATTCCAAGCTTGGCCTTTATCCTCAAGCCTACGCGATCTTAACGCAGGAAACCCAGAAGGATCCTCAGGACCTCACCGCCTTTCTGAATCTGGTGACTGTCTGCGCGGAGACGGGAAATTTCGAGCAGGCCGCGAGTGTCTCTTCCGAAGCGGCCCGCCTTTTTCCGCAGTCCTCTGAGGTGCTTGTTGTAAAAGGTGCGGCGAATATTCTGCTGGGGCATTTGGATCAGGCGTACAGTGATTTCTCGGCAGCTGTGCACCTGGATCCTTCCCGGTCAGACACGCGCTTTTTCCTAGCGCTCACCGATTACAAACAAGCAAAGTTCTCAGACGCAGCCGCTGTTTTGCAAGCGGCCACAAAGGACGGCCTGATTGATTCCGATTTGCATTATTTGCTCGCTGAATGCCTGTTGAAACTCGACTCCGCGAATACGGCTGAAGCCATGACTGAACTGAATCAGGCCATCGCCCTGAATGGCAACTCTGTCTCGGCCCGAACACTGCGGGGAAGGCTGCTGTTGGACGCCGGGCACCCAAAAGAAGCTGTTGCAGACCTGGAATTCGCGAGCCATCACGATCCCGAGTCGCGCGGGGCCAGCTACAACCTAGCCCGTGCATATCGTGCGCTGGGAAAAGAGAAGCAGGCGCGAGCCTTGTTTCAACAGCTTCGAGGCCAGACCGCGGACACGCTGAAGACAATGAGCGATGAAAAGCTGAACAGCGCTCTGGCTGGAAAAGGTGCAAAGCCATGAAGCTGCTTGTCCTTGTCTTCCTCTTCGCTCTTGTCTCATTAGCCGATGGCGACAGCACGTTCCACATCACAGCAGCAGCCAATGCCTATGAGTCGGGAAAAGAAGCCCTTCAGGAGAAGCAAACCGAGAAAGCCGTAACGTTGTTTCGCCAGGTGATTGATATAGAACCGACATTCACGGAGGCGTTCCAAAGCCTGGCCGGCGTTTACCTCGATTCCGGTCGCCCTTTGGAAGCAGCGGCTGTCCTGACTCAGTTACTCGAATTCGAGCCGGATGCTGTCAAGAGCCGGCTCATATTGGCAGAAATTTTGTCAAAAGAACGGCAGCCGCGGAGAGCGCTGGCCCAATTCTCTCTCGTTTTGCAACACGATCCATTCAATCCTGAAGCGCTCCTGGGCTTTGCCTGGGCTGCTCAGCAGATTGGACTGGCGGACCGTGCTTCGGAAGTCTTGGAACGTGGGAGGAAGCGATATCCATCGGATGCTCGATTTAGGCTCCCTCCTGCGACCCCTTTACCGCCTTAAGCTGGGCGAAATTATCGAGGACGGACCGTGAAATGTTGCCTGGTGCATCACCACTGCATCGCGCAGTCTCGAAAGAGCGAAAAGGGGGGATGAGTGGGACCGGTGAGAGGAGGATCAACAGCTGACGAAGTCGAAGGGCTTGGCGACGAATGGAGCTTCTGCTACCACCACCCCCTTTTTTCGCCCCTGACTCGTCGTTGCGACCGTATTGCACGTGGGATGCTGATGGAGAATGCGTGAGTGCGCCGAAAGGGACGAACTCCCAATCCTCTGTTGACCGAGTCATCGGGAACGAAGAGGTAAACGGAGGATTGGAGAACGAGACGCCTAATTCGTAAGGCAACGTACATAAATGAGTTCTCGTGGAAAGGGGGCTTGCACGATACAGCCGGTGAGGTCCGGAACAGGACGAAAGAAACGGGGATCGAAACACATCGAGCAACGCCTAAACAGCAGGGTGTGGCGGTCCGTTCCAGCTACTCTGCCGCGATTCTGTCGTGACCCTGCCCAGGACGGTTATGCTTCAGTAGGTTCCCGCTAGATTCGCCAGCCTATCAAAGTGCCGGAAGAGTCCAGACCCGGTTGACAAATCAGACCATCACCTCCTTCTGCAAGTGGCGGCCTCGGGACCGTGTAAAGTTCTTTCGCATTCGGCCTGGTTTATCAGTCCTGTTCCGCTCATTGCGATATCACGTTTCAAAAGCCGGGATGAACAAGTCCCGCCTTTTCTGCGCTGTGTGCTTGTTGGGCCGACTCCGCTTGACATAGCCAGGAGCGCTACATAGACTTACTCTTAGCCATAAAATAAGATGACGTGCTTCACGCGAGCTGCTGTTTGTTTTCTTTTCCCGTTTCTTGTCTCCGCGCACGCCGAAGTCCGCCACCTTTGGCAAATCGGCGAATGGAACCAGTCGCCCGTCGAGTTCTCCAGTAAGGCCGAGAGAAATGCAGTCGATTATCGAGTAGGCAAAAGCGATTGGAAACAGGACTGGCCCCGGACTCAATCTGTTAAGCAGCCGTACCGCATCTCGTTCCCGCTCGACTCAGTCGCCGGAACCTATTCCTTGAAGATCGGCGCCCTTATTAAATATCCGCGTGTTCCCGCGCTACAGGTCGAGGTGAATGGTCACAGCGGTATCTTCTATTTGCATCCGCAGCTAAGCTACTCACGCTCCGACTTTTCGTTCGCTTTCGATCCCCACGAATCGCAGAGCACGATTACAGCCGAGATCCCCGCATCGGTCCTGAAAGCCGGCGAAAACACCATCACCATCACCTGCGTAGACCACACTGTCTCTCCCGGAGACCAGGACAAGTTTTCCGGCATCGGCTACGACGCGCTGAGCCTTGACCAGGATACATCCGGCGAGCAGACCCCCAACATCACGGCAGACGCAGTTCCCACGATCTTTTACAAACACCAGGCAAACGGACTCGTTGAAATTGTCGACGCATTCATCCGTTCCAATTCACCGCTAAAACCGGGCACCGCCGAGCTCCTGATCAACGGCACCCACTACAAGCAGGCGTTGAAGGGCGGCCATAATTTTGGAGAAGAGCGCATCTCCTTTGAAATCCCCGAATGGAGCGGTACCGCAAACGGAACCCTCTCCGTGAGTGCCGGGCAGGATCGAAGTTTCCCTGTTTCGTTGGCAGCACAGCGCAAGTGGACCATCTTTGTGGTCCCTCATACACACTTGGACGTAGGATTCACCGATTACCAGGGCAAGGTCGCCGAGACACAGGCACGGGTGTTGTCACAGGCCGCCGATCTGATCCACGAACATCCTGATTTCCGGTTTTCGATGGATGGTTCCTGGAACCTCCAGCAGTTACTCCTCACCAGGCCTGAGCAGAAGCGCAATGAGATTTTGGGCCTCATACGGACAGGCAAAATGGCGATGCCAGCCCAGTATGCCAATTTGCTGACCGGTTACGCCTCTCTCGAAACTCTCTACCGATCTCTGTACTATTCGAAAAAGCTGTCCGGAGAATACAAGCTTCCTTTTGAATACGCCAACATCACTGATGTCCCCACTTACACGGGCAGCTATCCTTCTGTGCTCGCCAGCAGCGGCGTGAAGTATTGGGTGGCTGCAGCTAACAACGACCGCGCCCCGATCTTCAACTACAGACACTGGAATGAGAAGTCACCGTTCTGGTGGCAAGGTCCTGATGGCAAAAAGGTTCTGTTCTGGTATTCCCGCCACTACGAACAGATCGAGACACTATTCGGTCTCCCGCCGGAACTCGATGCGGTTCGAGAATCCTTACCGATCTATCTGCAGGCGTACTCGAAGCCGGACTATAAGCCCGATGTCGCGCTGCTGTACGGAGCCCAGGTAGAGAACACAGATCTTTATCCTCAAATCGCCACGTTCGCCACTGAGTGGAATGACAGCTACGCCTATCCCAAGTTAAACTACGCGACGTTTCCCGACTTCTTCCACTACGTGGATGAGCACTATGGCAAGGATCTGCCCACATACAAAGGCGACGGCGGTCCATACTGGGAGGACGGCATCGGAAGCGATGCCTACTTTGCCGCCGAGGACCGACACAATCAGCATCGCGCCTTGTCAGCCGAAGTCCTGTCCACTGTCGCGCATACCATCGATGCGAACTACAATCCTCCCGTCGGCCTCTTCACCGACATCTGGCGGAACATCGTCCTCTTCTCAGAGCACACCTGGCTGTCATACAACGCCGTTTCGCAGCCCGAGCACGACGAATCTATAAAACAGTTACGCGTGAAAGATGATCGCGCCGAACGCGCCTCTATCGAGATAGAGGATGTCATGAACCGTTCTTTGAGTCAGCTTGCCGACCGGATCCACGTGCCTGCTGGAACGCTCGTAGTATTCAATTCTCTGAACTGGAGCCGCGACGCCATAGTGGAAACCGACCTGCCGGAGCACTCCGTGCTCGTCGATATCAGCACTCAAGCAAAGGTCCCGCTAGCGATTCTGTCTAATAAGGACGGCTTTCTGCACGTGCGCTTCCTGGCGAAGAATCTGCCCGCTGTCGGATATAAGTGCTTCAGCGTTTCAAAAGCTCAGAACGGTAGCCCCGCCCAGCCCACAATCGCCAACGACGAAACGATAGAAAATCAGTTCTACCGGATCAAAATAGACGCGGGAACCGGAGCCCTCGCCAGCATCTACGATAAGCAACTACAACGCGAGTTAGTGGATTCTGCCAGCCCCTACAAATTTGGCCAATATCTCTATGTCACCGGAGGAGACGGCGACACCCAGATGATCAATCCGTTTCCGGCGCTCGCTCCCGGCGTCCTGACCGTGCATCCGGCAGAGCACGGCAAGTACCTGGGAGTGGAGAAAACGCCGTGGGGCCAATCGATTCGCCTGACGAGCTCCAGCGTAAACACGCCACAAGTGGAAACTGAAATTCTGCTGTTCAACGACCAGAAGAGGATGGAATTCCGCTATCACATAAACAAGCAATACACGACGAATAAGGAAGGCGTGTACATCGCCTTTCCTGTTGCCGTGTCACAGCCCGAATTTACCTATGCAACCCAGCAGGATTGGATTAATCCCGCCCGCGACCTGATGAAGGGAGCGAGTTTGGAGTGGTTTAACATCCAGGGCTGGATGGCCGCGCATGATTCCAACGCCGCTGTGGGCATCGTGCCCGTGGATGCACCCCTGGCCAGCTTTGGGGACATCAATCGCGGCAAGTGGCCCGGCGTGTTTCAGCCGAAAACCGGAACGATGTTTTCCTACCTCATGAACAACTACTGGCACACGAATTACCGGGCAGGACAGGGCGGCGAATTCAACTTCCGCTACGCGATGACGAGTAGTTCGAAGCTGGACGGAGATGCCCTGAGCCACCTGGGTGCCGAGGAGATGCGGCCCGCCGAAGTGGACCAGGTCGTCGCCCAGGACAAAGCTGGAAATCCTCCTCGTCCTTTACCCGCCGAAGGGCGAGGCTTCTTACAGATAGATAACCCCCACGTATTGTTAGCGACCTGGAAACGAGCCGAAGACCATCACGGAACCATCCTGCGTTTGACCGAGACAGCCGGCCAGTCCGAAGCAGCGACCGTGCTGTTTCCTCATGCCGAAATCGCCTCGGCGCGTTTGACCTCGGGCGTCGAAGAAGACCAAAGCTCATTGGCTGTGCAGAACAATAGTTTTCGGCTTTCGCTCAAGCCATTCGAAGTGGTAACGGTTAGAGTCACCGGGAAAGAATAAGGCCGCTTCGCTTTGGTCTTGATGGCGTAAGTAGTGTGGTGGACGCCAATGCTTACCACATAAGCCTTTTCGGCGTTGACCTGCAGGTAGGTGGGACGGCGTCCACCGGTTGATGGTGCTTCCTGCCCCTCATAGATGACCCCAACTTTCAGAAGACGGTTGACGATGACCGAGACGGTACCGGCACGAAGACCAGTGGCTTTAGCCAGATCGGCACGCGAGATGGGCTGCTGCCGCGGATGGGATGAAGGAATCCCAATTCGTTTGTTTCACGGACATACTCCATGCTGAGTACTCGTAACCGTCCGCTTCTGCTCCCTCGCATGCAGCATCAATATAACAGCACTAAAGGGAAGTGACCACGATCATCACGGCCATTCGAATTCCGAATCTTACGAGCAGGTCCTGCTCTCGAAATTGCTGGGACTCTGTCCAACATCGCTGCCGGAATCTTGCTAGGAGAGTACGGGATCATAGTCGTGACTCATGAAAGCTTCGCTGCTCATGCGCGGGATAAGTGCTAGCCTTCAAAATGTGGTAATGGGCAGATCGTACACCTGACCTCCCTTCGTTACATGATCCCGTATTTTTCGAACGCCGCAACGGCACTGCTGCCTTCTTGTAGTAACTTCTTGACGAGCTTTTCCCCACGGGCCTTCTCTAAAGCTCTCGTGAACACTTCCACCTCTGTGTGTTTCGGAATACACACCACGCCGTCGATATCACCGAAGAGGATATCGCCCGGCTTGATCGCGACATTGCCGATTTCGATGGGGATCCGGTAGTCCACAACCTTGTAGCGGGGTCCTGCGTCCTGTCCGTAACTGCCCCAGGAGAAAGTGGCAAAATCAAGAGCCAGTACGGCCCTGGTATCACGGCTGTAACCATTCAGCACCGCACCGCTTGCCCCCAATTGCTTGGCCCGTATGCTCATCATCTCCCCCCAGAGGGCATTCCGGGGCGACGAGCCGGTGTTCAAATAAATCTCGTTTGTCCGAAGATCGTCCAGCGCATCCAGCATGAGACCGAACGGCTTCTCCATTAGCTTATTGGCGCTCCCTGTGATCTTCTCCTCAAAGACGTCGACGGAGAGAACCGGCATGGCTCGTCCGATCAATACCATATCGTTGCGAAGCGGCCTGATGGCTGGCGGAAGAAACTGGTGGAACATCCGCAGCTTATCCATCACGTCCCCAATCACGGAAGTGAATAGTTCGCGCCGCGAAGTCGCAAACAGTTCTTCATCATCTTGCCAAGTGTTTTTCATTTCTCAACTACCCGGACAGTCAAAACCTCGAACGGCTTAAACGAGAGATGAATCCTGTTGTTTTCTACCGGAACCGTGTCCCTATCATCCTCCACGCCGGAACAGAGGCGGGCCGACGCAATCTTCGAGTGAAGAAAGTCGATGTCCGATTCCGAGGAATGTCCGGCGGTTTCGGCCAGACGAAGAATCGTGCCGTTTCCATTTCGAGCTTGCTTCCACGTAATCAAAGCAACGTCTTCACCGCTGGTCCGAAGGAAGCCCTCGCCCTGAGCTGGGAGCGGCCTGGGCGGATCGCCCACTTTGTCCTGAGCGACCACGTAATTCAGTTCCACGGGCCGCATCGCTTCCATGCCGAATCGCGTCAACGCACGGCCATCTAAGTCGGAAGCGCTCGTCAAGGTGTAGCGGAACGTAAAGTCGCCTCCTTGCCCCGCCCGGTAATTCGTATCCCAGTAGTTGTTCATCGCGTACGAGAAGATCGTCCCGGTTTGGGCCTGGAAATTGGCTGGCCATTTGCCCCGGTCGATATCGCCAAAGCTCGCTAAGGATGCGTCTAGCGGGACAATGCCGACAGCTAAATGTGAGTCGTGAACAGCCATCCATTGATGCACGCTGAACCATTCCGTGCTTCCACCCTTGAGCATGTCATGTGACGGATTCACCCACCCCTGCTGGCTTGCGTAGTCGAAAGTTGGAGTAGAAACAGCGACCGGAAATGCGAAATAGGCCGCTTCTTTGGCGGTTGTGTATTCCTTGCTTATCCGATACCGAAACTCGATTTTCTTTTGATCGTTATAGAGCAGGACCTCTGTTTCGATCTTCGGAGTGTTGACGCTTGAACTGCTCATACGGATTGCCTGCCCCCACGGGAGTTGTTCCACGCCGAGTAGCTTTCCGTTTGAGGATGAGTGCACGGCCAGCTCTGCCATGGGCCAAGCCGGGTATGGGTTAATGATGCGCGTGCTTCCATCGCCCCCGGTTACGTACAGGTACTGTCCGAACTTATAGGGGCTGTGCGAATCCACAAGCTCGCGCTGTAGTTGCTTGTCATAGATGCTCGCTAGCGCGCCACTGTTCTCACCTACCTTGACGCGGTAAAACCGATTCTCGACTGTCGATTCTCTCGAAATTTGTGGTGTCGCCGACCCTTGTGTGCCGTAAGTGATGCTGAAGCACTTATAACCTACCGGCGGCAAATCTTTCGCAAGGAATCGCACGCGCAGAAAGCGCTCCTTTTGATACAGGATCTGAAACGGCACCTGTTGCTTCGTGGAAAGGTCTACCAAACTCGGATGTTCGAATAGATCTGTTTCCACTACGGCATCGCGCTGCCAATTCAAAGAATTGAAGATTACCAGGGTATTGGCCGGGATATGAATCTGGTCCGCCAACTGGCTGAGAGAACGATTCACGACATCCTCGATCTCCAGTGACGCCTGGTCTGCCCGGCTGTCCTTCACCCTCAGTTGCTTCACGGTCTCTTCGTGATCCGGCTGGGTGATTGAATTGTATGAAGCCCACGTATGTTCCGAAAACAAGACGATATTCCGCCAAATGTCGTCCAGCAGACTACTCGGCGGGTTTAGATCGGGGTCCACCATGTGTGTAACGGTGGACAGAACTTCTGCTGATAGAGCGCGATTCTGATTCTGGCGATCTTCCGCCGCAAAGTAGGCGTCACTGCCGAACCCATCCTCCCAATAGGGGCCTCCATCTCCCTTGTACGTTGGCAGGTCCTTGCCGTAGTGCTGCTCCACGTAATGAAAGAAATCGGGAAATGTCGAGTAAGTCAGCTTAGGATAGACATAGCTCTTGTTCCATTCGGTCGCGAAGGTGGCGGTTGCGGGATAAAGGTCTGTATTCTCCACCTGCGTCCCGTAAATCAGCGCCACATCCATCTTGTAGTTTGAATTTGAATACGCCTGCAAAAATATCGGCAGCGACTCGCGTACGGCATTCAGCCCAGGCGGCAAGCCGAACAAAGTTTGTGTTTGTAAATACGCCCATGAATACCAGAACAAAACCTTCTTGCCATCGGGCCCTTCCCACCAGAACGGGGATTTCTCGTTCCAATGCTCGTGGTAGAAAATAGGCGCTCTGTCGTTGTTGGCCGCAGCCACCCAATACTTCACTCCACTGCTGGCCAGAATAGAGGGATAACTGCCCGAGTAAGTCGGGACGTCCGTGATGTTGGCGTATTCAAACGGTAGCCCGTAGCGGTCCGACAAATCTCTCGACTCATACAGCGAACGATACAAGGTTTCAAGCGAAGCGTAGCCGGTCAATAAATTGCAATACTGCGCGGGCATCGCCATTCTTCCGCTACGAATCAAATCCAGAATGTCTTTCTGTCGGCGCGGCGCTCTCGACTGCAGCAACTGCTGCAGATTCCAGGAGCCGTCCATGGAGAACCGGAAGTCTGGATGTTCGTGGATGAGATTCGCTGCCTGGGTGAGCACCCTCGCCTGCGTTTCTGCGACTTTGCCCTGATAGTCGGTATAGCCAACATCCAGGTGCGTATGTGGAACCACGAAGACGGTCCATTTGCGCTGGGGCTTCAGGGTCGCTTCGAACGTTTGAGTCGCACCGGACGTGATGCGGACGCGAGCGGGCAGTGTGCCGCTCCATTCCGGAACGCTGAAAGACACCCGCTGCTCTCCGAAATCGCCGCCCGGTAACGTTTCCGTGTAGTGCTTGCCGCGAAACTCCAGATCTGCCGAGCCGGGCTTCATTGGTCCATCGGAGGCAACAAAGGCGTCAACCATCTCCGCGAGTCCATCGCCCATTTGCTTATAGAAAATGGTTGGGGTCACGTTGACCGTGATATCCCCGGCCAAACTCTTCTTCTCATGATCGGTATCCAGACGGAGTGCGTCGTAGGTAATCCCGGAGAATTGTTGCTCTTCTGGTGATGATGCAGGCTCATCGATGCAGGTAATCGTAATTGTGTTCTCACCAGTTTTGAGAAACGACGCCGGAATCGGGGCAGTCACTGTAGCTCTCGAATAGTTGGGATGATAGGCAAACGCGGAATCGCCAGGGAAATAGGTGAGATCGGGATGGAGATAGAACGTGCCCGCGTGGCCATTTACATCGATTCGCAGCGTTGGAACACGAGGCTGCTCGATAAGGGTTCCAATCCGCAGTAAATAACTCCCTTCGGAGGAATCAAGCAGGAACTTAACCCGGTATGGATGCTGAACGCCCTGTGTACCGGGCCAATTCTTGTGCGGATCACTCTTCCCCACTTCGAACGACACCGCATTTTGTGCGGCAGAGGAGAACTCAAGCGGAGATTGATCGAATGTGCCGATCTGCCAGACAGTCTTTCCTCGTACTGGAACGAATGTTGTCAGTGAGAGCACAAGAAGAAGCAATGTTTTGTTGAGCCAATTCATCGATGGAGCCCTATGAACCTGTCCGCCCTTGCTCTTAGTTCAAGGTCAAGATAAAGTGTATGGCTGTGGGTATGCTCTGTCAATAAAAAAGGCGGCTGCCACAGCTCTCGTGCTTTAAAGGAGCGGAACTAGATGGACCGGCGTAAATTACTGCAAACTATGACGGCGGCCGTTGCCGGCACGTATTTAGGATGGAAGCCGGAGCCATTGCTGGCCCGGGAGTCTCCCCAAACTGTGAAAACCGTGTACGTAGTGACCAAGTGCCATCTGGACGTTGGGTTTACAGACACGGAGCGAAACGTGCTTCTCACCTATTTCCACGACTATTTTCCGCGTGCCATCGCCTTGTCCGAGGCTCTTCGCCACGCCGGTGGCGAAGAGCAGTACGTTTGGACGATCGGCGCGTGGATGATCTACGAATATCTGGAGCAGGCTTCTCCAGCGGATCGCAAGAAGATGGAGGACGCGATCGCCTCAAATAGCATCGCTTGGCACGGAATGCCGTTCACCTGGCAGTCGGAAATGCTGGACCGGTCTTTGATTGACTCTGCCTTGAGAATATCGGCGAGGCTGGACCAGCGCTTTGGTAAGAAGACAATTGCTGGCAAGCTGACCGACGTGCCGGGCCATACGCGCGGACTGATCGCGCCCCTGGCGCAAGCCGGAATCGAGTTTCTCGACGTTGGGGACAACCCGGGTTGTAAAGCCCCTGACGTACCTTTTATGAAGGCGTCGGAGCAAACTTCGGACATTCGGAACGCGGAAGATACAGAGGTTCTCGATCCAGATCAGGCCAAGATTATTGCGGACCTGATGAAATACGGGCTTACAGAGAAGCAGGCCCGCCGCCTTATCTCGGACGCTCCCCAAGACGAGCATCCGTACCTGTTCAACTGGCGCAATCCTGAGGGAGCCCAGGTCATGGTGCTCTATCATCCGTTCGGATATGGAAGCACGGTGGCAATTCCGAGCACCGATACGGCGGTGTCGATCCGAGTTCGAACCGATAATAGTGGCCCTCACTCCGCTAAAGAAGTGAAGGCGTACTATGCCTCCCTCCGCAGTCAGTTCCCCGGTGCCCGTATCGTCGCTGCTGACCTGAGCACTGTGGCTGCCGCGCTGAAGCCGGTGCGCGCGCGGCTTCCGGTGGTCACGCAAGAGATCGGTGATACCTGGATTTACGGCCCCGGTAGTGATCCGGGAAAAGTGGCGCGATATCGCGAGTTGTCGAGACTGCGGCGCGAATGGATAGCAGAAAGGCGGTTCGACGTTGGCAGTAACGTCGATATCGCGTTTGCCTCGAGGCTGATTCTCGCTAGCGAGCATAATTGGGGATTAAGCACCGGTCAGTACCTGAAGCATCCAGAGGTGTTCTCGCCCAAGGAGCTTGCACACGCAAGGACTGTGGTGCCAGAGTTCCAAAAAATCGACGACGAGTGGGTGGCGAAGCGGCGCGATCAGGATATTGCAGTGGCCGCCCTCCCGCCCGAACTGCAACAGGATGCACAGAAGCGCCTGCAAGGACTACGGCCGACTCCACCCGACACCACTGGCTTTAAATCGGGCAAAGCCGGCGCGGAGCTAGATTCCCCACACCTCGTTGTTTCCTTAGATCCCGCTACCGGCGCAATCATAAGACTGCAAAACCGCAAGAGCGGCCGTGAATGGGCATCTCCGGAGCACCCGCTGGCAGCGTTTCTGTACCAGACCTTCTCCAGCGCCGATTTTGCACGCTTTAATGCGCAATACAACACCGCCAAATTTGCCAGCAACGACTTTGGCAAGCCGGGGCTCGATAAGTATCCTGTCCAGAGCCGTACGTGGCATTCCGCCTTGCGCGATATCTCCATCGGCGAGGATGCTCACGGCCAGCGCTTGGTGGCGGAGTTGCAAATACCGCAACCCGATGGGGCCTTAGCCGACCTGGTCAGTTGGCCTGGACGGTTGACGTTAGAAGTCGCGCTTCCCAAGAACGAGCCGGCCGTTCACATCACCTTCCAATGTTTCAATAAGCGGGCCACCCGCCTACCGGAAGCGATGTGGTTGTCTTTTTCTCCGGACGCTCCCGATCCAGACGGCTGGTCGCTAGAGAAGGTCAATCAGCCTGTCTCGCCGCTTGACGTGATCGTAAACGGCAACCGGCACCTGCACGCGGTAACCAAGGACGTCACCTACCGCGATGGGAAGGGAACCTTCACGCTCGAAACTCTGGATGCCCCCTTGATCGCTCCCGGGCAACGATCCCTGATTGATTTCAACAATAAGCAGCCGGATATGCGCGAAGGGGTCCACGTAAATATCTACAACAATCTGTGGGGAACGGCCTTCCCGCAGTGGTATGGCGGGGACATGCAGTTTCGCTTTGCCATAAGGCTATAAGGGAGCGGTTCGCGTCGCAGAAAAACATGAGGACCCATCAGAGAGGACTGATATGTCATTCGTAAACGCAATGAAAGACCGCGGTCAACTCGAAAAGGCTCGTTCCCTGCCACCCTATGGACACGTCGAGCACCAAAGCGGAAGGAACCGCGATAGCGATATAGTAGCTGTGCTCGGGGTGCCTTCGATGGTTCTTCTGTTCCTTGCCCTGCTTTTGATATCAACGAGCTCTTCTGCTGCGACGGGCAGCGGCGCTATTGATTTTCAGCGACAAGTCCGGCCGATCTTGTCGGACAACTGTTTTGTCTGCCACGGGCCTGATCAAGGCACGCGCATGGCAGGTTTACGGTTGGACCTTCGGGAAGGCGCGTTAGCCTCGCGCACGAACGGCGCGGCCATCGTTCCCGGGAAACCGGATGCCAGTCTGCTGATCAAGCGAATTTACTCGGACAACCCAGGATTCCGCATGCCTCCCGTCTTCTCCCATAAAGCCCTGACACGGGAGCAAAAGGATACGCTCCGCCGCTGGATCGAACAAGGCGCTCCGTGGACCCAACACTGGTCTTTCGTTCCCCCGAAGAAAGCCGCTCCGCCCGAAGTGAAGAGGACCACTTGGCCGCGGAACGACCTCGACCGATTCGTCTTGGCGAAGCTGGAAGGCAACGGACTCGGACCGGCTCCCGAAGCTGATCGGCGGACCCTGATTCGGCGGGTCGCCCTTGACCTGACAGGTTTGCCGCCCACGCCTGCCGAAGTAGACGCCTTTCTCAAAGACAAGTCGCCGATGGCGTACGAGAAAGTAGTCGACCGTCTTCTTGCTTCGCCGCACTATGGCGAACAGCGCGCCCATTATTGGCTCGATGCAGCCCGGTATGCCGACACAAACGGACTGCACTTCGACAACTACCGCGAGATGTGGCCCTATCGCGATTGGGTGATCAACGCCTTTAACAGCAACATGCCGTTCGACCGCTTTACTGTCGAGCAACTCGCCGGGGACCTTCTGCCGCATCCGACGCTCGATCAGAAGATTGCCTCCGGTTTTCAGCGTAGCAATGTAACGACAGATGAAGGCGGCGTGATTCTGCCTGAAGTCGAAGCAATGTATGCCAAGGACCGCGCGGACACGACGGGAACCGTTTGGATGGGCTTGACTGTAGGCTGCGCGACCTGCCACGACCACAAGTTTGATCCCATCTCGCAGAAAGACTACTACTCGCTTACGTCGTTTTTCCGGAACACCACGCAACCGACGATGGACTTGAACATTCAGGACACGCCGCCTGCCATTCACGTCCCTTCCGCGGCGGACCGGAGCAAATCGGAGCAGTTGACGGCGCAGCACAACGCGCTCCTCCAGCAGTTTGACGCGAAGCGCCAGGAAGCACTTCGGACGATCGGTATCTGGCTCGACCGCGATCGGTCGAAGGTTGTGTCCTATGCTCCTGACGCCCAAGTCCTAGCACTCCAGGTCTCCGATCACCTGAGCGCTACCAGAGCTGGGGATGTGCAACGGGTCGCGATTCCCGGGGAAGTCACGGTGGTGGAAGCGCCACCGGCGGCGACCAAGGCCCTCCGCTTCGGGAAGAGTGGAAAGGTAACGCTTCCTCCCGTCCCCGCAATCGACTCAGACAAACCGTTCACGATCGCGACCTGGATCTCTTTTCCGGACTCGAAAGAAGACAGTACCGCCGCGAGTCAGTACGAACTGGTGGGGGACTCGAAAAGCGGCGAACAAAAACACCGCGGCTGGGCTCTCAAAATCGACAAAGGAAATCTGGGAATCTACGGTCACGCGCCAACGATTTACTTCAACGGCGTAGATGGCAAGGGGATCAGCGGACGGCCAGCGCCGGAGTACAAATTCAAGCCGGACACTTGGTATCACCTCGTCATCGCATACGATGGCAGCGGCCTGAGCCGCGGCATCAACATGTACGTGAATGGTGTGCCGGTGGTCGCCATCGGACGGCCCGAAGACATTCCGCATCTTACGTCGTCTATGGCATCCGGTGCGCCGATCAGGCTTGGGGGCGACGACAAGCAGGAGTTTGCGGGTGGCGGTATGGCCGATCTGCGCGTTCTGAACGCAATGGCAGGGCCGCAGGACGCGCAACTGCTGTACCTGGCAAGTCGGGTCGGCGCCGCCCTGAGCAAACCTCCCGAGCAGCTCTCCGAAGCGGAAAAGGATGCGCTGGCAACCTTCTACACGGCTAAGCTCAACCCCGCTACAGCGACGCTAGTCCGGGACATCCGCGAAACGGACAAAGCGCTGTATGCCATCCGGAGCCGCTCCGCCACAACACTGGTAATGCAGGAGCGCACGGACACCCAACCGGTGGCTCACGTACTGTACCGCGGTCAATACGATCAGATGCGGGAAGAAGTGCATCCCAACACGCCGAGCGTATTGCCGCCCATGACCCAGGCCATGCCGCGTAACCGCCTCGGGCTGGCGATGTGGATTGTGGACCCATCGAATCCACTCACCGCGCGGGTCACGGTGAATCGTTTTTGGCAGGAGATTTTCGGAACCGGTATCGTCAAAACCGTCGAAGACTTCGGTTCACAAGGAGAGGCGCCAAGTCATCCCGAACTCCTCGATTGGCTGGCGGTGGATTTTCGTGAGTCCGGTTGGGATGTCAAACGGCTGTTCAAGATGATCGTGATGTCAGCGACCTACCGCCAGTCCGCGGCAAGCACTCCGGAGAAGACCGCCCGTGACCCGCAGAACCGCCTGCTGGCGCGTGGCCCGCGCTTCCGCATGGATGCCGAGATGGTGCGCGACTACGCGCTGTTTGCCAGCGGGCTTCTGCGGCCGGAAGTAGGTGGGCCGAGTGTCAAGCCGTATCAGCCGTCCCGCATATGGGAAACCGTCGCTATGGAGCAAAGCAACACGCGTTCCTACCAGCAGGACACGGGCGACAATCTGTATCGCCGTAGCCTTTACACGTTTTGGAAGCGGGCCGCTCCACCGCCCTCCATGGACATATTCAATGCGCCCTCACGCGAAACCTGCACCGTGCGGCGCGAGCGCACCAATACGCCGCTGCAGGCTCTGGTCACGATGAATGACGTGCAGTTTGTGGAGTCTGCGCGTGTCCTGGCGCAACACGCCATGAAGGCCGAGAAGCACGTAGACCGGGAAATCGGATATCTGTCGAAACACCTGCTCGCGCGACCGCTGGACAAGAAGGAGACGCAGGTTCTCAGCCAGTCGTATAAGGACTTCCTGGCGTACTACACGGCCGCACCCCAAGACGCCTCCAAGCTGCTGAAGGTTGGAGCATCGCCAGCGGACGGCAGTCTTTCTGAGCCCAAACTCGCGGCGCTGACAATGGTGGCGAACGAAATACTCAACTTAGACGAAACGTTGGTGAAGTAAAGGGAGGACATCAGTGGACCCGATCAGAGAACGGATTTTGGTGGAGACGCGGCGGCAGTTGCTGGCCAGGGGCGCCCGGGGCCTGGGAGCGCTCGCTCTCTATACTCTTCTTGAAGGGCACGCCGCTGCGGACACGGAGAAGAAGGCCGTCGGAGGGCTCGCCGGATTGCCGCATTTCCCGGCAAAGGCCAAGCGTGCCATCTATCTCCACATGCTCGGTGCGCCGCCGCAGATGGAGACGTTCGACTATAAGCCGGTAATGGGGAAGTGGTTCAATAAGGACCTGCCCGATTCCATCCGCCAGGGGCAGCGGCTCACGGCCATGACGTCCGGCCAGGCGCGCTTTCCCATCGCTCCGTCGGTATTCAAGTTCGCACAGCATGGGCAGAGTGGAACCTGGGTCTCCGAACTGCTGCCGTACACCGCCAAGATGGTCGACGACATCGCCGTCGTTCGATCCATGAACACGGATGCGATCAACCACGAGCCTGCTGTCTTATTCATGCAGACCGGATTTATGATCTCCGGCAAGCCGTGCGTCGGGTCTTGGATCTCGTACGGCCTTGGCAGCATGAACCAGGATCTGCCGACGTTTGTCGTCCTGAATGCAACCCACTCCAATCCAAAGGCGAATGTACAAGCGATCTCGGCACGACTTTGGAATTCCGGATTTCTTCCTGGCCAGTATTCCGGCGTCGCGCTACGTTCGGGCGGCGATCCGGTTTTGTACATCAACAATCCGGAGGGGGTTCCGGCGAGGATCCGCCGACGCATGCTGGATGCCACAGGCGCACTGAACCGGATGGAAATGGCGAAAATCGCCGATCCTGAAACTCAGGTGCGGATCGCCCAGTACGAGATGGCCTTCCGCATGCAAAGCTCGGTACCGGAACTGACCGACATTTCGAAAGAACCAGATAGCACCTTCCAGCTTTACGGCGAGGAGGCGCGCAAACCCGGCACCTTCGCCAATTGCTGCCTAATGGCTCGCCGCTTGGTGGAACGCGACGTTCGCTTCGTGCAGGTGTATCACCGGGGATGGGACGTCCACAGCGCACTTCCCGACGTGCTGCCGAGCCAATGCCGTGACGTGGACCAGGGCGCGTACGGCTTGGTGCAGGATCTCAAATTCCGAGGGATGCTCGACGACACCCTAGTCATTTGGGGCGGAGAATTTGGTCGCACGATCTACTGCCAGGGGAAGCTCACGGAAACAGACTACGGCCGCGATCACCATCCCAAATGCTTCTCCATCTGGATGGCCGGCGCGGGGATCAAGGGCGGCGTCGTTCATGGCGAAACAGATGACTTCTCGTACAACATCGTGAAAGATCCCGTCCATATTCGCGACCTGAACGCCACCATTCTTCACCAGTTTGGCATTGAAGATACCCGGTTCACATTCAAGTATCAGGGGCTGGATCAGAAACTGACCGGGACCGAGAAGCGGGCGATGGTCGTCAAAGGCATCCTGGCGTAACGATGTCGGCCAGATGAGGTGGGCCCACAGAAGGGGCTACGCCGGGCTTCTGACTTCCTCTCCAACAGATAACCAATATCGGGTTCTCGTCCAAAGAGGCTTCGGCTGTTGCCCGCCAATCCCTAGGTCAAAACATTCATGCCGCCCGTCATAGAACTTGAGCGGTCCACCGAGGCGCTCCTGGAACTGGAGGCGACCTGGATGGCGTAACCGAGGAGAGGGGCAGGGAAGAGCCGCTGCTTGCCTCTGCCTTGGTGAGGGCGCTCGAGAGGATATAGCTCCGGGAACGGCATGACGACCCGGCGCAAAGAAGCTCCACCCAAGATGATGCGTTTCGACAAGAACTCGCCTTTGATGGAGCGCACCCAGCGTTCGGCGACCTGTGCATCCCGAAGATTACATCAGAACGAAAACTGGAGTCCCGCATAGACACAGCGGTGGCTCGACTTTCCCAACTTGGATAAACCAGGCGAGCCAAGAGTGAGGCGGTCGGAGACGCTGGAGGATTTCTGCGGGATGCTTGCTGAATGCATGATGTCAATAAAGCTGATCAACGAATAGGAGCTTTATGCGGCGCGGCGTTCGTAGCGGTGATGCAGACCGCCGACTTCGGCAATTGCGATGATCTGTCCGGCGCTTCGCGGCTGAATGGGCCGCGGCTCGGGTGTGTCCTTCAAGTGGTTTTCTAAAAATGTTTTCCAGGTTTGCGAAGGTGATCCTTTTCGATGCACCAGATACTTGCTCACAGTCGATTCGCTGATCTCGATTCCCAGTTTTAGCAACTCACCGTGGATCTTCGGAGCTCCCCACAAAGGATTCTCGCGACTTATGCGGCGGATGAGTTCGCGTACTTCCTTCGCCGCCACCGGTCTGCCACGCTTCCCGTGGCGACTCTTCCATGTCCAGAAGATGCGAAATCCCTGGCGGTGCCAGCCAACGACTGTTTCGGGCTTTACGATTACCAGTGCGTTTCGCCATTGAGACCAAGTCTGGGACAGCCAAGCCCAAAGCCACCGGTCCGCGGCGCTCAAGTGCGGCCGTTTCACCGAACGCTGCAGCACGCTCAGCTGGTGACGAAGAGCCAGGATTTCGATTTGAAGTGCCGCGCGACTGCGAAAGGAGCCTACCAGAGATGTAACGAGCGCTGATAAAACGCCAATGGGAGAGAATAACGACTTCACGGTCAAGCCTCCCATTATCAACCGCATCGGAATTTACGGGATGCACAGCCGATTAGGACGTACCGGTCCAACCAGCCGTTCGCAATCGGCGTTGGCCCTGGGCCCTGCTGCCTCATTTCACGAGGCTGCTCGCCTTGCTCGCCTAGAGTAAATGCATTCGGTTTTGATAGATCTCATCCAGCGGTCAATCGTAACTGCTAGTGGGCCAAAGGTGGACTGGTCTTCCGGTGGTGTCCTTATATTGCTCACGAAGTTGCTTCAGCTGAGTCACTAAATCGTTGGCGACCGATTCATAGCCGGGATGGACTTGGAAACCGGACCATTTGAACAAATTTTCCATCTCGTCAGGGTCCTTTTCCAAATCGAACAGTTCCCATTCGTTGACCGCGTAGTAGCTGATCAACTTGTAGCGTTCCGTGCGAATGCCGTAGTGAGGGAAGGCCCAGTGAGGCGGGGCGAATTCGTAGTAGTGGTAGTACATCGAGTTACGCCAGTCCGAGGGCGGGTTGCCTTTCAGGATCGGGAGCAAACTGCGGCCTTGCATGTCGGCGGGAATGGGAAGGCCTACCAGATCGAGGACCGTAGGGGCATTGTCGATGTTGACCACCCATTCTTTGCTGACGACGCCAGGTTTGACATGGCCGGGGTAGCGAATCATCCACGGCACGCGCAAAGCCTGTTCGTACATGAAGCGTTTATCAAACCAGCCATGGTCGCCGAGAAAAAAGCCGTGATCCGTTGTGTAGACCACGATGGTGTTTTCGGCGAGGCCGTTCTTATCGAGGAAGTCGAGGAGCTTGCCCACTGCGTCGTCCTGGGCTCGTAAGGTGCCAAGGAAGTGGCGCATGAACTGTTGGTAGTTCCATTGTTTCCGCTGGCGGCCAGTGAGTTCTTTGGGCGGATGGAAGTCCGGCATTTCCTCGATACGCATGCGAGCTTGACGAGGAGCGGCGGAGCGGGCGTCGTAGTCGTCCCAGAAAGTGGCGGGTTCCGGGATGTGGAAATCATCGTAGAGATGTTCGTATTTGTGAGGCGGGTTGAAAGGTCGGTGGGCGTTGAAGAACTGGACCATCATGCAGAAAGGGTGAGTAAACTGCTGGATGCCCTTTATGACCAAGTCAGTCACGTTGTCGGTTATATAGCCGGGATAACTTCGTTCTTCGATGGCGGTGCTGCCGAGGCTTGGATTTTGAAAATACCCCTCGGCCCTATAGTAAGGACCGCCTGCGCCGTTTTTGTAAACAAAGTAATCGAAACCGCATTCGCCGGGATTGGCGGGCAGATGCCATTTGCCGACCATGCCAGTTTGATAGCCAGCTCGCTTCAGGATTTTGGGAAAGGTTTCCTGCGTGGCATCGAAAGTGGGAGAGGTTTCTCCGCTGGTCGTATCGGCAGGGTTGGAGACCATGCCATTCAGATGATTATATTTGCCGGTGAGAAGAGTGGCGCGAGCGGGAGCGCAGAGAGCATTCGTGACGAAGCTATTCTCAAAGCGCATGCCTTCTTTCGCGATGCGGTCAATATTCGGCGTGTGAATAAGTCGACTCCCGTAACAACTCAAGGCGGCTGTGGGTACGCCTTCACCAGTGATCCAGAGGATGTTGGGCTGGCGCGCAGACTGGCTGCCAGACTTCTTTGCTGTCGCGGTTTGTGGATTCGATTGGCCCGCGAGAACGGGGGCCAAAAATGATGAACCGAAGGCAAGCCCACTGAGGCGTTTCAGCGCTTCCGCACGCGAGATTTCGTTGTTATTGTTTCCCACAGATGCTCCCTTTTTTTGTTTAAGATCCAACTAGAACGTGAGCTTCGCGCTCAGTTGCACGTGACGAGGATCGAGCGCGGCGGTCACGTTTCCGAAAGTAGGTGTGCCAAAGGTGCTGCCAACAGCAGAGAAGTTCGGATGATTGAATATGTTGAAGAACTCGCCGCCGATCCGGATTTTACCCCACTCATGAAGTGTGAAGTTGCGGTACAGATTGAAGGTGATATCGTCCGAGATGCCTGGCCCGCGAACGATGTTGCTGCCCTCATTACCGAACGTGCCG
Organism: Bryobacteraceae bacterium; assembly: GCA_035475295.1. Lineage (GTDB taxonomy): Bacteria > Acidobacteriota > Terriglobia > Bryobacterales > Bryobacteraceae > Bog-105. The sequence continues at coordinate 3,376 of DATIMM010000083.1, read as the reverse complement.
AGCGGTTCCAAAGCAAATGCCGCGGTATTGAAGTAGCTAATGACGTGGCCGGTGATGTTCAAAGGTCCGACGAGGTTCGGACGTTGCGTACCGCCACCGACTCCAGCGCGGTCCCCAGAAACCGTAACGGTGAAAGGAAAGCCGGAAGCGAAGGTAGCGTTGCCGCTGGTTTCCCAACCACCGAGAATCTTGCCGGCGAGGCGATTGCCGTGTCTAAGGAAAGGCAGATCGTAGACAAAGCTAAAGGTGAAATTATGCGGCTGATCGTAGCTGTTCAGGCCTTCCTCATCGGGCTGAAGAAAGGGATTCTGCCCGACGCTCCACACGATCGATTTGGACCAAGCATAGGAGACTTGAAACATCAGACCGTTGTTAAATTGCCGGGTCAGAGCAGCCTGCAGGGCATGATATTCGGCCGAGCCATTACGTTCGTCATACGTGATGTTGCCATAACCGAGATAAGGACGGACGGTATTTACGTTGACCTTGCCCTGAGCCACGGCGAGATTGGGCTGCGGCTGATTGAGATTAGGCTGCTGATCGAGGTGAACGGCGTGATTACCGACATAAGTAACGGACAGAACCATCTGTCCGGGCAACTGGCGTTGGACGCCGAAGCTCCACTGCTGGACAGAGGGATAGAGGTATTGAGCATCGAAGGCTTGTAAGTTGGCCGGGAAAGCGCGCGCCGAGCCGCCAGCCGGATTACTGAGCGAAGTATTGAAGATGCTGACGGAACTGGTGAAAGGTGGATTGTTGCGGAGGTTTTCGGCGTTGCTATTATCCCAATGATAGAAGATGCCGTAGCCGCCGCGGATCACGATTTTGGAGCTGCCGAGCGGCGACCAGGCAAAGCCGACGCGCGGGCCGGGCATGTCATAGTGATTCTTCACCAAGCTACGGGGAAGGTCAAGGCCCTGCAGGTTATCGGGCGTGAAGATACCGTTTAGCGGGTATCCGGTGCCGGGCGCGAGGGCACCATTGGAGAGTACAGTAGGAGCTTGAACAGCCTGATAGAGTTGTGGGGCAAAGCCCGAAATATGATTGTATTTTTCATAGCCGATGGGTGCGCCTTTAAACATCGTCCAACGGAGGCCGAGGTTCAGCGTCAGGTGCGGAGTTACTTTCCAGTCGTCCTGGAAATATAGCTCATAGGAGTTAGCGAAGAAGTAGCCGTTCGGGTTCAGCGAAGACTCGGTGTAGCTGAAAGCGTTTCCCAGGAGAAAGTCAGCAGCGGCATTTCCGGTGGCGTTGCCGTTGAACGTGAAAGCGCCTTGTGTGTTCACATTGCCGTAATCGAACTTCTGCATGCGCATAATTTCGACACCGGCCTGCAGGGTGTGATTGCCCGCAACATGGGTGAAGTCATCTTTCCATTCAAATAAGTTGTTGAAGTTGGGATTGGGGGCGCCAATGCCGATATTGCTGTAGCCATTGATCGTGATATCGGGTGGCGCGTTGAATAAGTTGCCGGGGAGGACGTCGGGAATATTGATGCCCGTGCGGGAGGCGGCAGCTCCCGTGGGATAAGTGATAATTTGATTGCGCGAGAAGCCGTATGTAAAGACGTTCGTGGTGGTGGGGTTGACGGTCCAACTGAGGCGTGCAATGGCGTTGTAGCCTGGTTTACCGAGAAAGCCAGGCTGGGTGGGAAAGCTCGTGTTCGAGGGCGCGAAGATCGCTTCGTTTTCGTACCAGTTGTCATGGGCATAGCGGAATGTCACCAGGAGATTTTGCGTGAGCTGTTGATCGAGGCGCACCAGATCTTCGCGCCAGCGGCTGGCAGTGTTGGGAGAGACGGCATAGTTGGGGCTACCCGCACGATTGGGCAGCGGGTAAAAGAGACTGAGCAGTGCCGTGGCATTGGGGTCGATGCGATTCGCAGGAATGGTGTTGTTTGGAAAGTTGAGGCCAGTGAGCGGATCCTTAATCGCAGATGTAAACACTCCGTTGCGTTGAGCCGCAGTGAATGTGGTCGCCGTGAACGTGCTTTGCGGCGGTGAGGTGTAGTTGACCAGTTGTGGACCTTGACGAAGATTCCAACCTTCGGACACGAAAAAGAAGGTCTTGTTCTTTGTGGTGTTGTAGTGGCCCGGAATAAAGATCGGACCGCCGAAGGTGAAGCCGAACATATTCTGGTGGAACGGGGAGCGTTTGCTGTCGAAGAAGTTTTTTGCGTCAAGGTCAGTATTGCCGAAGACTTCATAGGCGTCTCCGTGATACTCCGAGCCGCCGGATTTTGTGATTAGGTTGACTAAGCCGTAACCGTAGCTCCCTTCAGTGGCCGAGAAATTACTGGTTTTCACCTGAACTTCGGCAACGGCGTCCATGGCGGGAAAGAGATCGAGACCGCGATTGCCGCCAGTATCCATGGCGAGGATGCCATCATAAGTAAATTTCGTACTGTTGACGCGACCACCATTGATCGACATGAGGGGGTTGCCTTCCTGACCGACACCCATGCGACGCCCCGTTTGGTTGGAAGCAACTCCCGGGCTAAGTGTAATGAATTGCGAGAAATTACGCCCGTTAAGAGAGAGCTCACTGACTTGCGCGCCACTGATTAAGTTACCGACTTCTCCGTTTTCAGTTTGCAGCGGAGGCGGCGCGGCCGAGATCGTGACGGTTTCCTGAGTTGTGCCAAGTTGAAGGCTGACGTTTATGGTCGCGGTCGTGTCGGCGTTCAAGCGCACATGCTGCTGCACCAGCTTATTGAACCCAGTCTTGTCAACAGTAATGGTGTACTCGCCAATAGGTACGTTGGTAAAGCTGTAGCTGCCATGCGCATCGGAGGTAACGGTCTGCGACCTGCGCGTGGCAACGTGTAATGCCGTAACGGAGGCTCCCGCCACCGTGGCCCCTGAGGGATCACTGACGGTACCAGTGATGTTACCGGTTCCCATGCTTTGCGCGAGAACGGTCCGACTAGTCAGGCCGGAGAGCAGCAGAAAAAGAATCAGGTAGCAAAAGTGTTTCATTTGAGCTCCGGGCTAATCGCCGAGTACAGAATTTTAGACTATAAATCGCATCACGGACTTCAAACCACAAACCGCTGAGCTCGTGAATAATATCGCGCTGAGGGTCTCGTCGTCAACCTGAAGAGAATGCCTTCTCGATCCATGCCGAGGCAAAGCCGTCGCGCTCCCCCGACTGAGCAAGTTTCTGGGCTCCAGCGATGCCATCCTGAACCATCCCGAGCTTGTGACCCGCTACTCTATCGATCTCTCCTCATCGGCGTTTGGTCAAAGAAATCATGCAGCCCTTGTGTAATAGCGAAGGAGTCCGCCGAGACGCTGGTTGCAGACGACCGGTGAACCGCGAGAAGCGGTGTCAGCAGGGGCAGGGAAGAGCAGGAAGTTGTGTTTGCCGTGATGGT
>DATIMM010000082.1:0-4954 GCA_035475295.1 Bryobacteraceae bacterium | reverse complement strand
GTGGTTTGGAACGTGCCGCGAGGAGCAGCGGTGACCTGGGTACAGATGGGCCGCGGAAACGTCGATATCGATTCGTACGTGCGTAAATACCTCGAACTCTGCCCGGGCAAGGCGCTGTCGCTCGAGTCAATCGTATTCGGTCCGAAAATTCTGTCGTATCGGGATCCGGCGTTTTGGGGCGCATACCGGAACACGCCGGCATGGGAGTTCGAGCGCTACCTGAAGATCGCCGAGCGAGGCAAGCCTTACAAGGATGAACCCTGGGAGACCGTTGACGAAGCGGCACGTGAACGCGCCGCTTTAGACGAAAGCCTGGCTTACACGAAAAAGCTTGTGGGCGTGGCCTAGATCGCAGCTCGTTTATGGTCCTTCGGCTGTCCTCCGCAAAAATTCCACCGTGGACCTCATGCGGCATTTTCCCATCGGTACTCGTGATGCAAGCCGCCGAGAATCTGCCGCATTCCCGATGCCTTAGCCAGCGCGGCAACGACTGATAAACGGTACCCCACGGGCAGTTTTGTCCTGTTAGCCGGCATTTTTAGCGCGTACAGCGGTTTGCAAACGCGTTCACGCAGGCGGCAGCCCGCCCTTCCGATACAAGGCGTACCAATTCCGCTTTGGCCATTTGACTTTGTAGGTGGCTACCGGAAGATCATCCTGGGTACGAATGGTCCATGCCAGCAGCTCCTGTAGCAGCTGATCTCGTTCCCGTGCGGCCGAAGGATTCTGAAACAAATTTTCCAAGCCATAGGGGTCGGAGGCCACGTTGTACAGCTGGCCGTTTCCCATCATGTCGAACAGCAGCTTCCAATCGCCCATCCGGACCATTTTTAAGTTGCCGCTCTGGGTGACTGGATCCAATTCATCAAAACCGACCTTTGAGCCGGGAACAGAATGGAACTCCGCAATGGAGTAGGGCACGTGGTCTTCGCGATCGTAGTACATGCCCCCATAGCCGACCTCGCTGTAGATGCTGCGGAACTCGTCTTTGGGATACGACTTGTTCTGGAGTAGAGGCCAGAGACTGCGCCCCTGGGCGCCTTCAGGAATATCGACGCCCAGCGCTTCGCATAAGGTGGGCATGACATCGGCGGTAGAGACGAACGCGTCATGGAGACGGTTGCCGGGGACAATGCCGGGCCCGGACCACACCATCGGAATGCGGACGAGATCTTCCGGCATCCCCACGCCTTTATGAATCAAGCCGTAGTCACAGAAGTAGTCGCCATGATCCGTTAGGTAGACGATCAAGGTATTGTCTCGCAATTTCCGTTGCTCAAGAAAACCCACCAAGCGCTTGATCTGATCGTCGATGAGGCGGAGCATGCCAAGATAATTCGACCGGGTACGCCGCCATTCGGAGTCGTATCCTGGGCTGGCATCTTCTTCCAGGCCACGGAGCCATTGCCACTTGAAGCCCTTCTTGTCAAGAGCCTCCGGTCCCACTTTGCGTTGCGGCACTTGCTCTGGCGGGAACAGGCTGAAGTAGGGTTCAGAGACTTGGTAAGGATTATGCGGTTCGGGAAAGCTTACCCATAATGCGAACGGTTGATTACCGCTTGACTGGATAAAATCGATGCTGTCGGAAACGATGCGGCATGGGTGCTGCACCTCTACTGGAAATGGGGCCGGCTTCGGTTCGATGGCGAAATTCTCCATCGTGAGCCAGTGATCGAAGGCAGCGACCTCTTTGGGTGCATCAGGCGCCCGCCAGCCGCGCAAGTGTGTGTACTCCCGCCAAAAATCCAGTTTGGCAGGTTTAAGATAGCTATGGTTTTTCCCGGCTAGCCCGGTTCGGTATCCAAGAGGCTTGACGACATCAAATATGTCTTTCGTAAATACAGCGGCATGAGGAGCGCTATTCTGACGGACACGATGCGCATGGGGCCAGCGACCGGTTAACAGGCTGACGCGGCTCGGCACACAGAGCGGAGCACACGCGTAGGCTCGATCGAAACTGACGCCACTTTCCGCCAAGCTGTCGAGCGCGGGCATCGTGTTCAGCGGGAACCCGGAACGTTGGGTCAGACCAGCCTGATGCTGATCAGCCATGATGATGAGGATATTGGGCTTGGGGGAGCCCGATCCGCCAGGAGTAATCGTTTGTGTATCTGGCTTTGCGGGGGGTCCCAGGGCGGAAACGAAAGTGGGTAAAGCTGCGAGCCGAAGAAACTCCCTTCGATCCGGTTTTGCGGAGTGGTTCTTTTCATTGTTCATGAGGATGATTTTGTTTCTCACTTAGAACACAATGCGTAAGCCAAGTTGTATCTGCCGCGGATTGTTTGCCTGAGTGCTGACGACGCCAAAATCAGATGCCCAGCGCGCTCTCGCAAAAACTGTCGTCTTGTTTTCACCTCTCGGCGCCTTAGTCAGGCACAACTTTGAATTTCACCAATCGCATTCCTGCATAGGATGAGGATCCACGGTTTCAGACATGCGTGCAATCATCAACGCCTGCATTTCTGTCTTAACGTCGCGTGCGCTGCGGCTGTCCCAGAGATTGTCGAATTCCGACGGATCCTTTTTCAAGTCGTAAAGCTCACCCCATCCGCCGAGGGAATGATAAACCGACAACTTATACCGTTCTGTCCTCACCATGGTGGCCCAGGGCGGAGGAGAATATTGGAAATTTGAATTATAGAACTCGCTATATATTGAGGTGCGATGCGTAACCGTCTCGCCCTTCAACAATTTCGTGAGTGGCCGTCCCTGCATCCTGAACGGGATAGGAACGCTGGCGGCTTCGAGGAGAGTCGGCGCTAAATCCACTTCTTCGACTAGAGCGTCCACCTTCAAACCCGCTTTGTATCCTTTAGGCCAGCGAATAATTAACGGCACTCGGATTAGCGGATCGTAAAAGTACGGTCCCTTCAGATATATTCCGTGATCGCCCAGCATCTCGCCATGATCGCTGCTGTAGATCACGATCGTATTCTGGTCCTGCCCTGTTTTCTCGAGAGCGTCGAGCATGCGGCCGACGGCGTGATCCGCCTGTTCAATCATCGCGTAGTAAGCCGCTGTGATTGTGCGATGCGTAATATCATCGGTCTCCGCGAAGGACAAGTCCCTTCCGCCATAAGCCGCCTGGTGATCTGTCCTCGCGTATGGCGATTTGGTTTCGAGTTCCCCGTTTCGATATTTGGGAGAGGGCATCTTGGCCGGATCATATCGTTTGAAGTATTCTTCGGCGGGCAGGAAGGGAGAGTGAGGCTGAAAGATATTCACCGACATCAGCCAGGGGCGGTATCCGCGCTCCTGGCGGATGAACTGAATCGCCTTATCCGCACACCACTCTGTCTGTGTATATTTCGGATCTATAGGAACCCCCCATACAGGAGTGTGAGGAGGTGGAGTGGGCCACTTCACACCCTGCTCCCGCAACCACACTCGCCACATATTGGCGGTCGGCCACTGATCGCTTAAATCGTGACTCCACGAAAAAAAATCGTAACCATCGTCAATCCGGTCCTCAATCCGTCCGCCCTCGCACGGCGATAGATGAAGCTTTCCGGCCAAGCCGCACGTATAGCCCGCCTCGGCCAAGATCTTCGTCACCAGCCGTTCACTCGCGCGGATTCGCTGTCCATTGCCGCGAAGGCCCGTCGTATGGGGATATCGCCCGGTCAGGAAAGCCGCCCGGGAGGGAGAACAGATCGGGCACTGGACAGCACAATTTGTAAACGCTACTCCTTCCGCCATCAATCGCTTGAGGTTCGGCGTGCGAATAAGTGGATTATTCAGTCCTTCGATCGTGTCGTACCTGCATTGATCGACGCAAATCCAAAGAACATTCGGCATTTCACGGCCCTCCCCTCCCTTTGGCCGCTCCATTATATTCACCATCGGCAGCTTAGACACTGCTGGCTCAGTATTTGAAATTTGGTCCGCCGCCACCTCGCTCGCCACTAACGGGGCCGCCAATAATCCCTCGAACACGTCCCGGCGCTTCATAGGTTTTTAACTCCTCAAGATGTAAAATACGACGCAAAGAGAGTCTCTGTTATCGACCAAATACTGGAGTATGTTGGCAACGCCATTGTCTAGCGCCGCAGCATTCCGCTAAATAGCAGTCCCACCTCAATCCAGCTGAAACAGTTAGGCCGACGAGACAGGGTATGCGGACGATCTTCCGTTCGTCGAAGATGCCGCGCGGGATAGAGCAATCTTTTTCTCAAAGCCAAATGTGTTCTCGAACGGTGGTAATACTCGAAATACGAGCCGAGAGCAGAAGAATGGCTCGCTGGGGCGGACGTGCATTTTAAGCGTTCCGTCCATAGTTCTCCCGGTCGAGGCAAATCATCTGGTTAAATCGCGAGCACTAGAACTTCGAACTCTTGTTTGCTCGTGCGCCCCTACCCTGGGACTTGCTTCGAAGAGCACGAAAACAATGGTGGTCGAGTTAGTTGGCGTTAGGCACGAGCAGCGGCTCGTCGGCGTCGGCGGCTTCAGGAGGTGTGCCTGATCCCTTGCCGGCACCGCGGCACTTCAGGAAATTATCCATGTAGGTATAGAAGACAGGCGTGAGATAGAGCGTTACAAATTGCGCAAAGAGCAGTCCGCCGACGACGCAAAGCCCGAGCGGGCGCCGGGCATCAGCATCGGCGCCAAAGCCGATCGCGACGGGCAAGGTGACTATGATGGCGCAGGCGGTGGTCATCATGATTGGCCGGAAGCGAATCATGGAGCCTTGATAGGCCGATTCGCTGGCCGTGTGATTTCCCTTGCGTTCCAGTTCCAAAGCAAAATCGACCATCATGATGGCGTTCTTCTTGACGATGCCGATAAGCATGATCAAACCGACGAAGCCATAGATATCGAGCTGCATATGGAACAGCGACAAGGTGAGCAAGCCGCCGAAAGCCGCGGCGGGCAGACCGGTGAGAATCGTGATGGGATGAACGAAGCTCTCATAGAGGATGCCCAGCACGATGTAGATAACTACCACGGTCATGAT
>DATIMM010000081.1:0-5234 GCA_035475295.1 Bryobacteraceae bacterium | reverse complement strand
TGGGCGGCGATCATCCCATGCATCCGTTTATCATCGACGCCAAAGGATCGATGTATGTCGATGTTGCTACCGCCACCAATGCCTGCCAGTTGCAGAACCGCCAACCAGCTTCGCCAGGCGCCAAGCCGTGCATCGAACTCGAGACACGTGGCGGGGTCTGGCGTTATGACGCGAACAAGACGAACCAGAAGTTTTCGCCGGCTGCGCGTTACGCGACAGGGATACGAAATGCGGAAGGCTTTGCGATTGATTCCAGCGGCAACCTATTCACAACCCAGCACGGACGAGATCAACTGCATGCGAATTGGCCCAATCTCTACAAGCCCACCGAGGAAGCGACATTGCCTGCCGAAGAGTTGCTGCTCTTGAAATCCGGCGGCGACTATGGCTGGCCCGAATGCTACTACGACGGTATCCAGCGAAAGCTAGTTCTTGCGCCCGAGTACGGCGGCGACGGTGGTAAACGGATCGGTGTTTGCGCCAACAAGATCGCGCCCGTTGCCTCGTTTCCCGCTCATTGGGGGCCGAACGCCCTGGTGCGCTACGACAAGCAACAATTTCCAGCCCGTTATCGTAATGGCGTCTTCATTGCCTTTCATGGCTCCTGGGATCGTGCGCCATACCCGCAGGGCGGCTACAACGTAGTCTTTCAGCCACTGCACGGAGATCGGGCGTCGGGCGGTTGCGAGGTGTTTGCAGACGGCTTTGCGGGACCGGTCAGGACTCCGGAGGGCGCAGCGCATCGTCCTTCTGGTCTTGCAGTGGGCCCCGACGGGTCACTCTATGTGTCCGACGACATACGTGGACGAATCTATCGGATTGTGTACAAAGGCGGAGCCAACAAAGGCGCTGCGGCGATCACTCCATGCCCGAGTGCGTCGGCTGCAACCGGTCAGACGGCGGAAACTTCCGCTAAACCGCCGGAGGGAACCAATCCCAATGCAGGCGCTACTGCAACCGCGAACCTTCCCGTTCCCGCAGGAGCGACCCCGGCCATGGTTGCGTTGGGCGATCGCGTTTATCACGGCCAAATAGGCGGAGCGGCATGCGCGGGTTGCCATGGCGCGAATGCCACGGGCACGCCGCTGGGCCCCAGCCTTACGTCCCGCAAGTGGCTTTGGAGCGATGGCAGCTACGCCGGAATTTCGAAAACGATCAGAGAAGGAGTGCCAAACCCCAAGGAGTATCGGAGCCCGATGCCACCGATGGGTGGGGCGCAACTCACTCCCGATCAGCTAGCGGCGGTTGCCGCATACGTTTGGGCGCTTAGCCATTAGCCGACTGCAAGGGAGTCGCGTGGATCCGGTTGGCGAGTTCCTGGCCAGGCGAGCAGGAACCCCTTGCCAACAGAACCGGAACCACATCCTGGAGCCATGGAAAACCAGCTCTGCATGGCTGGCATGGCGCAAAGCGAGAGTAACGGGCGCTTAGGCACCTTTGCTTCCGCGCAGCGCCAACGTTGTTTCTGCAACCCGCCGGCCTAAGACTCGTGCGATTGCCAGATCATCCGCGGTGGGCTGTAACTCGCCCTGGGGACCGGCGATTGTACTTGCTCCGTACGGTGTACCGCCGCGCGCTTCGGTGTGGATCATCCCAGGTGTCGAGTACGGCACACCCACGATTAACATGCCGAGATGCAGTAACGGAACCATCATCGTCAGAAGTGTTGTCTCCTGGCCGCCATGAGTGGACGCCGTTGATGTGAACACTCCGGCAGGTTTTCCCTCCATTGCGCCCGTCAGCCAAAGCTGGGCCGTGCTGTCGATGAGTGCCTTCATCTGCGCCGTCATATTTCCATAGCGAGTGGGGCTTCCGAAAATCACCCCGTCAGCGGCTCGCAGGTCGTCAAGGCTACATTCGGGAATGCTTGCCTGGGACTGATAAACCTGGTAGCTGTAGCCCTTCTCCTTCTCGATGTGCTGGATGTACTCCGGAAATTCCCGGACACGCCGGAGGACCACTTCGACTCCGGCAACCTCCTCGGCACCTTCCTGAACGGCCTTCGCCATGGCCTGAATATGGCCGTAAATGCTGTGATAGACGACGAGTACTTTCATGTTAGTATCCTTTCCGCTTAGGCGAGATCAAAAAACAGAATTTCAGCGGGCTCCGTGCTTGTTGCTACGACGCTAAGGGAGTTCTCGGCACTCAGCGCTGCCGCATCTCCGGTCTTGAGTGCGGTTTCGTTTACGGAAGCGCCGCCGCGAATCACGTGGAGCCATCCATAGCGGCCACGACCGAGGTCGTAATCGATGCGATCGCCTTGCTTCAGTTCCGCAACAAAAACTTTGGCATCCTGGTTGATCGTTGCGGCCCCATTCCCGCCTTGCGGGCCGGCAAGCAGTTTTAGCCTGCCCTGTTTGTCCTCTGGCGCGAACCGAATCTGCTCGTAGCTCGAGCGGGTTCCCGTCGATGCGGGTTCGATCCAGATTTGAAGGAAGTGAACAGGCTCGGTCTCAGAAGCGTTGAATTCACTGTGCACAACGCCCGTTCCCGCGGACATGCGCTGGATCTCGTTTGGTTCGAGGACTTCTTTGTGCCCCAGGCTGTCTTTGTGGGCGAGTGAGCCTGACAAAACATAGCTCAGGATTTCCATGTCCCGATGTCCATGTGCGCCGAAGCCGCGCCCGGGCGCTACACGGTCCTCGTTGATAACACGCAGGCTACGGGACCCCATGTGCTTGGGATCGTAGTAGTCTGCAAATGAAAAAGTGTGATAGGAATCCAGCCAGCCATGCTGAGCATGGCCCCGCTCCTCACTTCTGCGAATTTCAATCATATTTCAATCTCCTATCGGTTAGCTAATTTTTTCCACGGCTGCCTTCCCGTGTAGAGCTTCGGCGGCAACCCGGCCGAGCTTCTTCAAGGGTGTGTACAGCTGTTCCTTTTCGTCGGTGTCCAAGACGGACATCACTCGTTCTAAATCCTGCGAATGCTCTTTGAAAGCGCGCTCCACGACGAGCCGGCCTTCCGGTGTGAGTTCCAGCAGCCGCGCTCTTCGGTCAGCGGTGGTCGTTTTTCGGATAACTAACGACCGTTTCTCAAGACGATCAACGGCGGCCGTCATCGAACCGCTTGCCAGCAGCACCTTGGCTTGAATCTCCGAGATCGTCAGGGGCCCTTTGTGCAGTAGAGCTTCGAGGACCATGAAGTCGCTTAAGCAAAGGCCCAAGCCGGCAATACTGCGTTCTACAAGGGTGCTCACGGCTCGATGGCAGCGGGCGAGCACAATCCAAAGTTGAGCTGCGTTGGGTTTACTTCGCCTGGTCCTCATGACATCAGCTTCTCGCGTGGCCTGCCAACAGATAGCTTCTGGTCCACTGAAAGAGCACCCGCGCCTTCGATCATCAGTAATAGACACATTGCAAGTGCCAGTAGATGATATTCAAAGCCCTCACCCTTTTGGGTGCCCGACCAGTTCATAAAGAAGCCAAAGTGGCTGTGAACCATCGCGATGGCGACGAGCATGTTGACTGCAATACCAAACGCCGCAACACGCGTCAGGAGGCCAAAGATCAATCCCAGGCCACCAAAGAACTCGGCAGCAATGGCCAGAAATGCAAAGACGGCGGGAATGTGCAAGGATCCAGTGAAGAACCCCATTGTTCCAGAGAACCCGTAACCTCCGAACCAGCCCAACATCTTTTGAGCGCCATGTGCGAAGAAGACCAGGCCCAGCATCACACGGATAATCGTCGTGGCCGTGCTGTTGTCGGTCAGGGTCAGTTTGCGAAGCATTTCGAATCTATCCTTCCTTTGAGGAGCGGATTCTCCGGATTCGTTGCGCTCCGGCAGAACCTGTCTGCTAGTGAGATGCAGAATCCTTATATCAAGATTCTTGAAATCGAGATATATTTGGGTGTGAACCAAGATTCGAAGGGAATGTCCTAAACGGAAGGCATCAACGTCCTCGTGGTTTTCTACTCGCGGAGCAGCGCAACGGAACGACGGGGCGTGTGGATTGCCGAGGGGGCGATCGGGAGAAAAGTCACAGAAATTGCAAGGGCTCTGCGTTTAGCAACCCGTGATCCAAGGCCGGCGCAGCGGTGACCGGATGCTCTAGTGATCTGCCGTAGCGGAAGCAGTGCATTGCCGTGCTGAAACGAACAGGTACTGTTGGTACGCCGTGCTGGCTTGTAATCCGGACTTTCGGTGATTACTATTCCGCTGTAGCCCAGGAGGGCTTTCGAGATGCGCACTCGACCAAAGCTGATGCTTTTGCTCGCGTTTCTTTTATTCGCGGTTACAGCGAGCGCCGACTCCGTCTATGTAATTTCCATGAATCTAGCGAATGGTAACCGGCAATTTGGCACGGTGGATCTGAGCGCCGGGGCGTTTCAGCAGATTGGTCCTGCTACGCCCGACATCGAATATAGGGGGCTAGTTCCAGCTTCGAATGGATCTTTGCTTACTCTTAGTTTCGCTGGCAATCTGACCTCAATTAACCCTGCCACCGGCTTGCCCACTGTCATCGGCCCCACAGGGTTGTCCGACTGCTCCACTCCAGGTTCTCCATGCGGGCCAAACTCGGCGGGCGTCCTCGCCGGATTGGGAGGAACGCTCTATGCAACCGACTTCAGCCAGAACCTTTACACTGTCAACCCAGCGACGGGCGCCGCAAAGCTGATTGGAGCTACGGGTATTCCGCCGGTTCCGTTTGTTTCTCATTTCACTTCGAATCCCGACGGATCCGCAAACGTTTTTGAAGCGACACTATTCGCTGCGAATGGGAAGCTATATGCGACCTTCGACACGAATACGCTTGACCCGGCAACCGGGCAGATCACTCATGAGCTTCCTAACAATCTGTACCAGCTTGATCCGAACACAGGAGTTGGAACGCTCGTCGCACCGACCACGCAGACCCTCACGGCTGCTGCTGAGGTGAACGGAACGACTTACGCCTTCGACATAGAGACCCAGCAGTTGTTGACTCTCGATTTGGCAAACGGCCACACCAGCGTCGTTACCGACGTTGACCCAGTTCTCGGGTACGTCGAAGGAGCGGCACCAACGCCTGAGCCGGTTTCGATCGGATTAGCCATCAGTGGAATTGCTGCAATCGGCGTTTGCAGATTGCGAAGGCATGGACAGAGAGTAACCCCGGAATCCACCATGTAGCGCTGGCAGCTTCGCGGCGGCGCTGTGCCGGATTTCGCAGGTGCTCCCCGCGTAGTTGGAGGGAAATTACAGAAAGGCGATGCTCGCTTGCGGCAAGCCCGACAGTTCCGCCG
>DATIMM010000080.1:0-71820 GCA_035475295.1 Bryobacteraceae bacterium | reverse complement strand
GTGAAAGCTATTCTGCTGGCGTTGCTCTTCTGCGCCTCGGTGTGCGCCCAGAGTCTTTCGATCGTCGTTCACGACCCTACGGGAAGAACCCCCGACGCGCCTCTAACTGCCGCGTATCCGTTTCCGGACACTCGCGTTTACAGTGGTTCCAGTGTCGTGCTCCGCATTTCGAATCCTTCCTCGACGCCCGTTGAGCTCGTGACCGTTATGCTTTCGAACGGCAGCGACTTCACGACGATCAATCCCAATTTCACGATAACGGGCCTTGCGGTGGACAAGACGCTGTCGCCAAACTCCAGCAATTTTGATGAGTTTACGGTCAACTTCACGCCCACGGCAGCGGCCTTCGCTTCGGGGATTCTTCAGGCGATCATTCTCAAGCAGCAGAATGGGTGCAGCTTTTCGAGCACCAGTTCGCCGTGCCCGTCCGACAACCCCAATCTCGGTACCGTGCAGGGTACGGGACTTGCGCCCTCTCTGATGGTCAGCTACAGCGGGCCGAATGGCAGCGGTGTTCTTTACCCCGATACGACCTATCCGCTGAACTTCGGGAACATCTCGACCGGCGCAACATCGACCATCAACTTCACACTGTCCAACCAAACATCGACGGCCCTGACGACTCCTACGGTTGCGCTGCAGACCGGTATCTTCCTGAGCAGCGCATTTAGCTTAACTGCTTCGGCGCTCCCGGCCTCTATACCGGCCAATTCTTCGGTCAGTTTCAGCATTACGTTTGCACCGGGGCAAACGGGACTGAGTACGGCAACCCTTATGATTGGCCAGAATTTCTATCCCATGTCAGGCACCGGTATAGTTGTGGCGGACACGGACGCGCTACAGATTTCTTACTCCGACGCTAACGGGGTAAGAACGCTGCCCCAAGCGGCCACGCCCATCAGCTTCGGACAAGTGGCTGCGGGAGCAAGCGCGAGTTCTGCGCTTACGTTTTACGTCACGAATCCCTCCGTTTCGTTTAATCCCATTACGGTGTCTACGTTGACGGCATCCGGAGCCGGCTTTTCGATAGCAAGCGCTCCAGCCACACCCGTTAACCTCCAGCCGGGGCAGTCGATTTCGTTTCAGCTTGTCTTTTCTCCTTCGAGTGCAGGCACGTACACCGGGACTCTATCAATTGGGACGCGGCAATTTTCTCTGACCGCGAAGAGCGCCAGTTCTTTGGATGTCAGCTTCCAGATAGATCAGTCGCCACTCGCGAGCCAGCAGCAGGCCCATCTTTCGCTTCAGCTGTCGAGCCCAGCTCCCGTCAAGCTGATTCCGACACTGACAATGGAGTTCATGTCGCTAGTAAGCGGCATCACGAACGATCCCGCGATCAACTTTCTGGCGAGCAGCGGCCGCCAGTTACAGATTACTTTCGACAGCGGATCGCAGACCGGAACATTCAATGGACAATCAGCGCTTACGTTTCAAACGGGCACCACGGCGGGAACATTGAAGTTCACTCTGGCGTTCCCCGATGGGACAACAGCCACGAAATCCTTCACCGTCACTCCAGCGGCGGTACAGATTACGTCCGCGCAGGCCTTACGGCAGTCGCCCAATCTGGTATTGAACCTGACCGGCTACGACAACACGTACAGTATCGGCAACCTGGTCTTTACGTTTTACGATACGGATGGCAAGGTCGTGACTCCGAACGGGATTTCCGTGGAAGCGGGCTCCAGCTTTCACCAGTTCTTTTTTACGAATAACCAGACTGGCGGGGCTTTCACGTTACAGGCGAAGTTTCCCGTGAACGGGGACGTGACGAAGATCGGTTCCGTATCGGCAGCGATAGCGAACTCGGTGGCGGCCACTACCTCCAAATCGAACTTCCAGTAAATGGCCGTGCGCTACCGTGGAAAGCGTGATTCCGGTAGCGCTCACCATCGCCGGATCTGACCCCAGCGGAGGAGCCGGGATTCAGGCCGACCTCAAAACCTTCCACCAATTTGGCGTCTACGGCGAAGCCGCAATCACGCTGCTCACCGTTCAAAATACCGAGACTGTCTCGCGGGTGGAGGTCCTTTCCGCCGAATTAGTCCGCCAGCAAATCGAAGCGGTTATCAACGACATCCCGCCAGGGGCGGCCAAAACGGGAGCACTGGGGAATGCAGAGATCGTGGAAGCGGTGGCTGATCTTGCCCGAAGCTTTCGGTTCCCGTTGGTGGTTGATCCCGTAATGATCAGCAAACACGGCGCACGGCTGATTTCCGCGGAAGCAGAAGGCGCATTGAAGCGTAAGCTGCTGCCCCGGGCATTCCTGGTAACTCCCAACATTCCGGAAGCAGAATCGTTAACGGGCCTCGTTTTACGAAACGAACTGGACATGGCGGAGGCCGGGAAACGGCTGCTCGATCTGGGCTGCCAGGCGGTTCTGATCAAGGGCGGACACGCGGAAGGCGAGCCGAATGATGTACTTAGCACGCCGGAAGGAACCGAATGCTTTCCCGGGCGGCGTGTATTTACGAAACGAACCCATGGCACAGGGTGCACGTATTCAGCGGCCATTACGGCCTGCCTCACCAAGGGATTCTTACGGAACGAAGCCATTGCCCGGGCCAAGCAATTCCTCCAGGCGGCGATCGAGAGTGCCCCGGAAATCGGTCGCGGGCACGGCCCGGTAAACCACTTTGCTAGTACTTAGGTACCGACGGATCGACTTTATCCGACCAGGCCGTGATGCCGCCCGTCATATTGCGGACGTTTCCGAACCCATTTTGTTTTAGGAGTTCGAGGGCTTTCTGGCTGCGGGCGCCGCTTTTGCACTGAGTTACAACCTCGGCGGCGGGATTCAGTTCGTTCAATCGTTTTGGCAGTTCGCCAAGAGGAATAAGCAGCGACCCCGGGATTTTGGCGATCTGATATTCGTGTGGCTCACGGACGTCCAAAAGAGTGAAGCTGTCACCCCGATCGAGTTTAGCTTTTACTTCGATAGGGTCAATCACCTCGCCGGCGTTGGGGGCTGGGTTCGTTCCTTCATAAACTCCACAAAATTGCTGATAGTCGATCAATTTCGTTACGGTCGGGTGGTCGCCGCAGACCGGGCATTCGCGGTCGCGCCGTAGCTTCAACTCACGGAACTGCATGTTGAGGGCGTCGTAGAGGAGGAGGCGATTTTTGAGCGTTTGTCCTACTCCGAGAATGATTTTGACCGTTTCGGTGGCCTGAATCACTCCGATCATTCCAGGCAGAATGCCGAGAACGCCACCTTCGGCGCAACTCGGAACAAGGCCAGGAGGCGGGGGTTCGGGGTAAAGACACCGGTAGCAGGGGCCGTCCTCATAGGCGAAGACGGTAGCTTGCCCTTCGAAGCGGAAGATGGACCCGTACACATTGGGTTTGTTCAGTAAAACGCAGGCATCGTTTACCAGATAGCGGGTGGGAAAGTTGTCCGTACCGTCGACTACGATGTCGTAGGGACGCAGGATCTCCAGTGCGTTTTGGCTGGTGAGACCGGTGTCGTACTTGTCAATCACGACATTCGGGTTGATCTGGCGCATACGGTCGGCAGCCGAATCGATTTTTCTTCGCCCGATGTCGTTGGTTCCGTGAATTACCTGCCGCTGAAGGTTGGAGGCGTCGACCACGTCGAAATCAACTATGCCGATGCGGCCAATTCCCGCAGCGGCGAGGTACAGCCCGAGCGGAGCGCCTAAGCCACCGGCTCCGATCATCGCAACCTTGGCTTGTTTCAGCTTTAGCTGGCCGTCCATGCCCACCTCGGGCAGGATGAGGTGGCGGCTGTAGCGGGCGATCTCCTCGTTGGTAAGGGCGGCAGTGGCTGGCTCGGCGATTCCACTTGCGCCTCCGGCGATGCTTGGCACGATGGAGACCGTTTCGTCGCCCTGGAGTTCGGTCTGCTCCCGATCGAGGTAGCGGATGTCCTCGTCATTGACGTAAACGTTCACGAAGCTGCGGAGCTTGCCCGCATCGTTGAACAGATTTTTCTTGATATTGGGATATTTTGCAGTGAGTTGGGAGAGCGCCTCGCCTACGGTGGCGCCCGCGATGTCCACAGAGTCCTGCAGCTCGGTGAATTGCCGCAAAGCGGTTGGAATTAAGATTTTTGCCATGATATGTCCTCGCGATCGGCCCGTGTCTGGTCCGGATCGGGTATGAAGCTATTTCCGTGATCGAATTTCCCGTTCTTAACGGAGAGTACGACAAAGGAATACCACGGACAGGAGTTTTTCAGGTCCGTGTCCGAGAAGTAGGCGTCGCAATCGGGATGCGAGTGAAAGATCCCGATCAGGTCGAGACCACGTTCGCGGGCGGCGCGGTCTGCGGCGAGCAGGTCCTCCGGTTTGATTTCGTAGTGTTCCCTTTGCTCGCGCTCAGACGAGTTCTCCAGCGGGATAGCTTCTGTAACGGTCTTGCGTTCGCCCTGCTGGTGGCCCAGCATCGCGCCGCAACATTCGTTTGGATATACGCGCTCGGCATGGAGGACCATGGCTTGCCAGGGCTTTGTTTCTATCACAATCATTCTGCTCTGTCCCATTTTCGCCCGTTGGACTTTACACTTTTGCTCCTCGGGAAGCAGAATCACCGTTGCAAAGCGCGACTAGTTGACTTATAGTACAGGCCTAAGTAATGAGTTATGTGCTGCGCTAACCCGCAGCATCGTCCTGTGGCACTGCCTCAGCGCCGGAAGCTGTACGTGCGGCTCCTGACGCTCAGCTGAACGTATGTCTGCTCAGTAGAGCAGGAGGACTTAACTGATGGCTACTACACAAACCTCTGTCGAGCACGCCGGTCCGAACGGAGCCCCTGCAGCGGCTCCGGCATTCGCACCGGAGCGGCCGAAACATCACGGAACTCTCATTCGCGGAGCCGATCTCATTCCCCGCTCCGATTTCACGGAAGGCCGCTTCGGACGTATGTTTCGAACGCTGCACCCAGCCCGTCATTCTGAAGGTGACCTTCTCAAGCTGGGCACGATGATGACCGCCGATGCCGACCCACCCACTCCCGAAGATCAGATCGACGATGAAGAGAATGTGGGCACGAAGGCCGATCCCGGTATCAGCGCGGGGTACACCTACCTGGGACAGTTTATCGACCACGACCTCACGTTCGACCCGGCCAGCAGCCTTCAGAAGCAAAACGACCCGGATGCCCTTGAGGACTTTCGCACGCCGCGATTCGATCTGGACAACGTGTATGGACGCGGGCCTGACGATCAACCGTATCTATACCGGAACAACGGTCTGCATCTGCTGCAGGGCGAGCCGCTAACAGGCAACGCTGATGGGTCACCCGTACGAGACCTCCCGCGCAATACACCTGCCGCAGGTGAGCCTGCGCGGGCCCTGATCGGGGATCCCCGCAACGATGAGAACGTGATCGTCTCGCAGTTGCAGGGCATGTTCACACGCTTCCACAACCGCATGGTGGATTTTCTACAGGAACGAAACGGAAGCACGACCTTCGAGGAGGCGCAACGGCTGGTTCGATGGCACTACCAGTGGGTTGTGCTACACGACTTCCTGCCCACCATAGCCGGCAAGCCGGTCATGGCCGCAGTGCTGCCGAGTATGAAGGCAGGAGATTCAACATTGACGAATCCTCCCAATTTGAAGTTCTATAAAGTCAAGAAGTCCGCGTTCATGCCGGTTGAGTTTTCTGTAGCCGCGTACCGGTTCGGGCATTCGATGGTCCGGCCGATTTACCGGCTCAGCAGATCGCTTCCCGGGCGGTTCGAGATTTTTTCAGCTGACCCCAACACAAGCCTCACAGGCTTCCGTGCCTTTCCTCGCAACTGGGCAATTGATTGGCCGCTGTTTTTCCGCCAAGGAAATCCGCCCGCTACAGGACCGGCACGCGTGCAGCCGGCTTACAAAATAGACACTTCGCTGGTGAATCCGTTGGGATCGCTGCCGCCTTCGGTGGGAGGCGACCACCCGTCCCTTCCGCAACGCAATTTAGTGCGAGGGCTGCGCATGGGATTGCCGTCGGGCCAGACAGTGGCGAGACACATGGGAATAGAACCGATTCCGGACGACAAGCTCAAAGTGGGGAAAGCTACGGAAGCCACTGCGGCATCGAATCCGATCCTCGGTTCCGTGTCTCCAAATTTCCGGGACAATGCGCCGCTTTGGTTTTACATTCTCGCCGAGGCGCAGCAGGCGTTCTCGAAGAATACAGCGCCGATTCGCCTCGGGCCTGTGGGAGGGAGAATCGTAACCGAAGTATTTGTAGGCCTGATGTGGGAAGACCGCCATTCGTATCTGCGGCAAAAGCCCGAGTTCAAACCGTTCGACGAGTTCCTTGTCAACGGCGAATTCAACATGGCCGCTCTATTGGCGCAAGCGGCTAAGGCTTGAGACGCGGGGCTGGAAACAAGATCACAACTGCATCTTGTTTCCAGCCAACTCCTAGGGAGTGAGCTGTATCCAGGCCGCGATGGAGGGGATGCCGGCATTGTCCACGATGAACAGCATGTACCAACCGGGAGGGGCCAAGTTCGGGTTCTGAGGAACCGTTGCTGTCAAGGCACCACCAGCGCGATTGGTAATCGGCAGATCCACCAGGCGCTGGCTTCCGTCGAAAGAATGCGTCGTGACGCAGTTCCTGACCAAGCTGGCCCACCGGATGTTCGCGGCTTGCGGCGAGGTGATTTTAACAGCTTGTCCGTAGGTGCATTGCGCAGGTGCATTTGAGATTGTTGGACGAGGACCTTTGAAGAAGTAAGGCGGCCGGAAGATCTCGAGGCGCATCTCTTCTTCCGGGTCCTGGTCCCATTGGACGTGCGTGCCCCCTTCAGGATTACCGCCAGCCGCGACGACAGAGCCGTCCGGCAGCAGGATGGCTGTGGAGTGGTACAGCCGCGGCACTTGACAAGCCGCCATGGGCGTCCAGGTATCGGACGGAACATCGTAAATCTCCGGCTGCAGCCGAGCGAGCGGTTGATTTTCCTGTTTTAGCGAACCGCCAGTAACGAAGACGGTACGGTCCGGAAGCAGTACGGAGTTCAGGTGCAAACGCGGAAAGTTCAGCGCCGAGGCAGGAACGAATTTCGGGTTCGGCTGCTTGAGATCGACGACATCGACGTTATCGATGGCATCAGTCTTGTTGGGCTTGCCGGCCGGTCCGCCTCCCATGATCATGACCTTTTGATCTTGCGCGGGAGGAAGAAGTACGCTCGCAGATTGATTGCGCATGCCACCCCCGGCCATGCCGAAGACATTCGTGGTCTGCACCGGCTGGTGTGCCAAGTTTATGATGCAGGGGTCCACTTGCAGTTCATCATCCATGCGGCCACCGTCGAAGAAGATACGGCCATCCGCCAGCAGGAATAAATGCGCGTAGAGCGGCAGACCTGGGAACCCACCGTCGAAGTGCATCACCTGCCAGGTATTCGCGGCCAGATCGTAGATCTCGATCGTCGGGTTGTGCGGATTATTGAAGTCTTCGGTGAGCCCCGTGGCGGCAAGCGCACGTCCATCACCGAGTGTAATGAGCGTGGGATACCAGCGCCCGTGCGCCATGGATTTGACGAAAGTCCACTTCTGGGCCACGGAATCGAACACGCAAGCGTCGTTTCGTCCGGTGAACGGATTGTAGTGTCCGGTGCCGCCAGCCGAAAGCAGACGACCATCGGCTAAGAAGGTATCACCACCACAGAAAAAATCATAGGGACGATTATTGGGCGCCGTCAGGGTTGGCGGATGGAAAAAGTTGTTGGGCGGAGGCGCCTCGCGAGTCCAAACCACACTTGTGAAGATGCCCTTGTTAATATCCCCAAACTCCGGCGCATTGAAGCGTGTGGCGCTGCTTCCGGACCCGGCGAAGAACAGTACTTTCCCTTTCGGAAGCAAGGCCGCATGTACGGCAAGAACTCCGGAATGGAATGGGAGAAGCTCCCACTGGCCATCTCGAGCGGGATCCACATCAAGCGGCAACACGCGATAGAATCCCGCGTTCTGGCCGGGCGGGTTATCGACCATCATTGCCAGTAGCCCCGGCTTTCCGTTGCGATGCATGGCAGCGATTCCCCCGCCCTGGTTTTCCCAGGAGAACCATGCTGGAACGCCGTGCCAAAGGCTCCAGCCCGCTACATTGCCGTTGATATCGACGTTGTGAGCGATCTTATAGAAAGCCTGGTTTTGTTCGATCGCGTTGTCGATTTGGAAGAAGAGAAGGTCAAGCTTGCCATCGTTATCGACGTCCATCGCGGCGACGGCTGCGCCCTGATTCTCCCAGGAGAACCAGTCGTCAACATCGATCCACGGTGTCCAGCCACCGGTCACATTGCCATTGGCATCGAGCTTTCTCCCGATGCGGAAGAGGCCCCGGTTCTGCCCGGGCGGATTATCCACCATCAATACAATGAGTTCAGGATTGCCGTCCCCGTCCAGATCGGCTACCGTGATTCCCCCGAACTGGTT
Organism: Bryobacteraceae bacterium; assembly: GCA_035475295.1. GTDB lineage: Bacteria > Acidobacteriota > Terriglobia > Bryobacterales > Bryobacteraceae > Bog-105. The sequence goes on along the minus strand of DATIMM010000080.1, from coordinate 63,427 downwards.
TTCAAATGAGAACCAATCGGGGATCGGGATCCAGGGACCCCAGCCGCCGGTGACGTTGCCATCTCCGTCCAGCTTTTTTCCGACCCGATAGAGCCCCTGGTTCTGGCCCGGCGGGTTGTCGATCATGAAGACGAGCAGATCCTGTTTGCCGTCTTTGTCCAGATCGAATACGGCAACATCGGCGCCCTGATTCTCAAAGGAGAACCAATCGGGTACATCGATCCATGGCGACCAACCGTCAGCCGGGTTACCGTTCGCATCGATGTTGCGGGCAACGCGATAGATACCCCGATTTTGGCCATCGGGGCTGTCGACCGTGATAACGACCAGATCCTGCCTTGCCTGACCTGTCAGATCGGCTACCGCCACGCCAGCACCGGCATTCTCGAATGAGAACCAATCGGGTACTGGCACAAAACCCTTCGGCATCGACGTGCCTCCTAGCTGGAATCTGTCAACAGTAGATGAAGTGTATCCGCAGTAGTTCTCAGGATGCAAGAGAAAACTTTTCAGGTTGCCGGTACAGAGACCGGGTTCAGCCGCGATAGTCACCGCATGTTTCGTGATTTGAGAGTTTCCTGCTTGCGCCGGGCGGGTTGCTGAAACCGGGAACTTTCCCGAGAAAACTACGTCTAAGCGGCGAGACGTTTATGGAAACTCTTCTCCGCGATCTTCGTCACGCGCTACGGATGTTCCGGCAAGGCGGTGGTTCGTTCACGATCACTGCGGTAATTGCCCTCGCTCTGGGAATCGGAGCGAATACCGCGATCTTTTCTCTGGTAAACACGGTGCTGCTAAAAGAGCCGCCGTTCCCAAGAGCCGACCGGATCGTGATGTTGGAAACAAAGACGCCGCAGGGCAGCTTCCCGGGGGCGTCCCCGGCAAAGTTCGCGCATTGGGCGCAGCAGACCGAAGTGCTGGAAGACGTTTCGGCGTTCGGCGGCGGGGTTTTGAACTGGACGGGCGGCACGTTTCCGCAGCAACTTCGATCGGCACGCGTCAGTTCGGGGTACTTTCGGCTGTTCGGCGTGCCAGTGATTCTGGGGCGCGCATTTACAGCGCAGGAAGATACAGCGGGAGCTTCCCCGGTGGTCGTCATCAGCGAGGACCTGTGGCGGAGCCACTTTGGAAGCGATCCGAAGATCGCCGGCAGAACGATGGCGTTGGGAGGCGAGCCGCACGTCATCACAGGCGTGGTTTCCAAGAAGTTTGATTTCCAGGACTTCGGACCAGCGCCTCAGGTGTGGGTGCCATTTCAACTGGACCCGAACACGCAGGACCAGGGCCACTACTTCCGGGCAGCGGGACGGATGAAAGACGGCGTGACCTTGCAGCAGTTGAAGGCCCGACTGGACGCATCGGCAGCCGTGTACCGCCATAAGTTTCCTAACGTGCTCGACCGAGGCGAGAGTTTTGATGCGGCCACATTAAAAGATTCGCTTGTGCAAAACGCGCGAAAGTCCGTTTGGATTTTGGCGGGTGCAGTGGGATTCGTGCTGCTGATTGCGTGCGCCAACGTAGCAAACCTGCTGCTGGCGCGGGCGGAAGCGAGGAAGCGGGAGTTAGCGATCCGGGCAGCACTGGGGGCCGGGCGGCTCCGAATCGTCCGGCAGCTGCTGACCGAGAGTTTGTTGCTGGCGAGCGCTGGAGCCGTGTTGGGGCTGGTGCTGGGCATCGCGGGTATTCGCGCTTTGCTTTCAGTGAACACGGCAGGATTACCACGCGTGGGTGTGGATGGCGCAATGGTATCGCTTGACTGGCGGGTGCTCCTGTTTACGGTCGTGCTCACGTTGCTGACGAGCCTGATGTTTGGGCTGCTGCCAGCGTGGCAGGCGGCGCGCACGGATCTGAATGCAACGATCCGAGAAGGTACGAACCGGTCAGGGAGCGGGTTTCGGCAAAACAAGGCGCGCACGGTTCTGGTGGTCAGCGAGGTTGCGCTGGCAGTGGTTCTGCTGGTAGGAGCGGGGTTGTTGATTCGAACGGCGGCGGCGATCTATGCCGTGAAGCCGGGGTTCGACACCTCGCATGTGCTGACGATGCGCATGTCGCTATCGAGCAAGGCCTACGAAACAAGTGCCGGGATCGAAAGGCTGGTGCAAGAGGGCGCGCGGCGCCTGGAGGCTTTGCCGGGAGTGGAGTTGGCAAGCGCGACGTGCTGCGTACCACTGGAGGGTGGATACGGACTGCCCTTTAAGGTTATGGGCCGTCCGCTGCAAGGCGTACCGTTTCATGGCGGAGGCGGTTGGAAGACGGTCTCGCCCGGATACTTCGAGGTGTTTCGCATCCAGATGGTTCGGGGCCGGTCGTTCACGGAACGCGACAATCATGCAGGCCCGCCGGTGGTGATCATCAACGAGGCGATGGCGAAACGCTTCTGGCCGAAAGGAGATCCGTTGCGGGACCGCATCCTGATTGGGAAAGGCGTAATGCCTCAGCTTGAGGCCGAACAACCGAGACAAATCGTGGGGATTGCGGCCAATCAACGGGACGGCGCTTTGAATCAAGATCCGCGTCCGGAGATGTACATTCCAAACGGCCAGGCAACCGATGCGATCCAAGCGCTGAACGTGAAACTAACTCCACTGGCTTGGGTGATCCGGACCCGCGGCGAACCGATGAAGATTCGCGCCGCAGCGGAGGAACAACTGCGACAAGTGAGCGGGCTGCCGGTATCGGATGTTCGCACCATGGACGAGGTCGTTTCGCGCTCTACGTCGCGGGAACGGTTCCACATGCTACTCATGAGCGTGTTCGGCGGAGTGTCGCTGCTGCTGGCGGCCATTGGGATTTACGGATTGATGGCGTATTCGGTGGAGCAGCGGACGCAGGAGATCGGAATTCGGATGGCGCTCGGCGCTGAACAGCGGGATGTGCGCTGGATGGTGATGCGCCAAGGGATGACCTTCGCTCTCGTCGGAGTGGTTTTGGGAATCGGGGGCGCGTTTGTGCTGGCAAAGCAGATCGCCAGCTTCCTGTTCGGTGTGACCCCGTGGGATCCGGTGGTGTTTGGAGCGATTCCGGTAGTGCTGCTCGCGACGGCGGTCGTGGCGGTTTGGTGGCCGGCTCTTCGGGCCACGCTGGTGGATCCGGCAACAGCGTTGCGGCAGAGTTGAAGAGCGTCGATCGCGGCTTTGCCCACTCCCGGTATCTGCCACGTTTTAGGAATTCATTCTGAAGCACTTTCTGAGTATTAGGATTCTGCTCTTGTTCTATCCGGTTATCAATATCAGACAGGCGGCCCGAAGCTTGAGCTTGTTCCGTCTGTAGTCTCGCAATCTCATACGTACGGAGGCGAGTCGATCTGAGATGGTACTAACTTGGTTCTGCTGCAACTGAACACGCAGGAGCGTGATCTGCACGCGCGAGCTAATGGCGCTGGTCCGCACTAATGCAAGCCTGAGTTGCCTCACTTCGGCGACGAGTCCCTGGAGAATTTGGGCATCGGAACTTCCTTCGATCAGAAACGGTTATGAGCGATCAGAATTATTGTCTGGAACGAGAAACCGGGCACAGCGCATAATTGAGCTGATGAACGCCAATGATCGTGCGAGAAGGCCGGGAGCCGCTGTCAACAGAAGACAGCTGCTTGCGGGGTTTGTGGCGGCTGCCGCGATGGCCCGTGCCGAGGAGCCGGTGCGCATTCCGGGAAAACGTTCGATGCTGGTTCACAACGATCGACCGGAGGACCTGGAGACCCCGCTCAGTAACTTCGATACGTGGCTGACTCCCAATGACGTGTTCTTTGTTCGCCAGCACATCCCGCGTCCTCGCGTAAACGAGAGTTCGTACCGTTTGAGTTTAGAGGGCAGAGTGAATAAGCCCTTGCAGTTGCCGCTCGCTGAGCTTCGCAGGTTGCCGCAATACAAGGTGCCCGCGACCCTGGAATGCACGGGAAACGCGCGGGGATTTTTTCGGCCTCGGGTTCCTGGGGTTCAATGGGGACGGGGCGCAATCGGGAATGCGGAGTGGTCCGGTCCGAGGCTGAGCGATGTTCTGAAGCTTGCTGGAGCGAGTGTCGATTCTGCCTACGTCACCTTTAACGGAGCGGATATCGGAGTTGCGCAGACACCCGATTTTATTCGCTCTCTCCCGATGAAGAAGGCTTTGCATCCGGCTACGTTGCTCGCGTTGAAGATGAATGGAGAGGTTCTGCCGGAGCTTCACGGTTTTCCTCTGCGTTTGATTGTTCCGGGCTGGGATGGGACAAGCTGGGTGAAATGGGTGACGACGATCTCGGTAGCGAACGAACCCAATACGGGATTTTTCATGAATCCGGCGTACCGATTTCCGGAACATGCGGTAGCACCAGGCGCGGCAGCAAATCCGGCGGACTTACAGGTGATTGAAGGGATGCCGGTGAAGTCCTTCATTACGAGCCCGACGGATCAGGAAAAGGTTCCGATGAGCGGGGCAGTGCTTCGCGGGATTGCGTGGGCCGGAGAGGAACGGATTACGAGCGTTGCAGTTTCCACCGACGGAGGAAGCCGCTGGATGGAGGCAGAGCTTTCGCCGCAGAATCTTCCGTTTGCATGGCGCTTGTGGATGCTGAAATGGCAGCCTCCGAAGACCGGCTATTACACGATTTTGTCGCGGGCCACGGACTCCGCGGGACGGGTTCAACCGATGGTAGCGACGTGGAATCCGTCCGGCTATCTGTACTCCGCCATTGACAGGATTGGCGTACTGGTGGAGAAGAGCTAATGAGGCGGGCGCGATTTCTTCTGGCACTGATATGCGGCGGATCGGCTGTGGCGGCTGACATTCCCGCGATGGATGCGGGCAAGAAGGCAGAGCAGCGGTCTTGCACTCCGTGCCACAGTTTGCGATTGATAGACTCGCAACGTCTTTCCCCGGCCGCATGGAAAAAGGAGATCAACAAGATGGTGGGATGGGGTGCCGTAGTGCCCGACCAGCAGGTGCTGTTGGATTATCTTTCGCAAGAGTATGGCGATACAAAGCCGGTGCCGGAGCCGCAACGCTCTGTTCCGGATGTGAAGCAGCCTGATAGGGTTGATAAGCCGGCCGTATCGAAATGATGAAAACGATTCTTGTTCAAGCTTCGCTGGGTTTATGTTCACTGGGCTTATCTATGGGAGTTTTGTCAGCCGCTAGTGCTCCGCATGCAGAGATCACGAATGGGCCTGTCCGGGCTCAGATCTACTTGCCCGATGCCAAAGATGGGTATTATCGCGGGACCCGCTTCGATTGGTCGGGGGTGATTCACAGTTTGCAGACGCAGGGACACGACTACTACGGGCCCTGGTATGACAGGACCGACCCCAAGGTTCACGACTTCGTTTATGAGGGCGATGATATTGTCGCGGGGCCATGTAGCGCGATCACGGGTCCGGTGGATGAGTTCAAACCGCTTGGATGGGATGAGGCCAAGTCGGGCGGACACTTCATCAAGATTGGCGTGGGAGCGCTTCGGAAACCCGACGGAGAGAAGTATGACAACTACCGGCTGTACGAAATTGCGGACGGTGGCAAGTGGACGGTGCAGAAGAACTCCGATTCGATTGAGTTCACGCAGGAATTAACGGACAGCGCTTCGGGTTATGGGTATGTTTACCGCAAGACCGTACGCCTGACCGCGGGCAAGCCGCAGATGGTTTTGGAGCACACCTTGAAGAACACGGGGACTCATGCTATTCACACCAGCGTGTATAACCATAACTTTCTCGTCCTCGATAAGCAGGCGCCAGGGCCGGGCGTGACGATTCAGGTGCCGTTCCAGATTCGTTCCCAACGTCCGCCTAAGAAAGAGCTCGCCGAGATTCGGGGAAATGAGATCGTTTATCTGAAGACCCTGGAGGGCCATGATGTTGTGGCCACTCCGCTGGAGGGGTTCGGCGATCGCCCCCGAGACAACCAGATTCAGATCGAGAATAGGAAAGCTGGCGCGGGGATCAGGATTGTTGCGGATCGCCCGCTGTTGAGTGAGTCCCTATGGTCTATCAGGAGCGTGGTCGCAATGGAGCCGTTCGTTTCCATTTCTGTCGAGCCGGGCCACGAGTTTACCTGGAAGAGCACGTACGACTATTACAAGCTGCGTCACTAAGCTTCCGGCGCGCCGGGCTTTCTTTCACGCGGCAGCCCAGCGGCTGTCCAGGCTTTCCAGCCGCCGACCAGAGCACGCGCGCCCGACCAACCAGCTTGCCGAAGTTCTCGCGCCACACGGGCGCTTGTCGCTTCGTTGGGTCAAGCACAAAGGACGGCGAGGATTGCGTTTTTGGGCAACTGCTGCTGGGACGCGGTTAGCACGGAGCGCTCTGGATCAACACGGATCGAGCCGGGAATCGATTCATCGCTATCGTTATAACTCCTTTCGCTTCGCGCATCGACAATGACCGGGGGCGTGGGCGAGGCTTGCAGGTCTTTAAGTTCGGTGAGGGAGATGTACTCAGAGCCGCGCCGCGCAGGGGAGGTGGTTTCGGCAGCGTCGAGGACGGCCACGGGAAATGGTGGTTCAGCTTTCGCAGCAGGAGCCGCGGGAGGCGGCTTGACCAGGATGCTCGGCGAAAGTCCGTGGAGGACGACCGAGCACAGAACGACGAGGCAGCAGATGGTCACCAGTTTTTCGCTTCCGGGCAAGCCAGCAAATAGCGGGAGCAGTATAAGCAGAAGCGAACTGAGCCCTCTGGGACCAAACCAAGCAATGAGAAGGCGGTTCGTCCACGTTAGTTTTGAGGGCAGCAACGCTGGAATAAACGCAGCAGAACGCGCGGCCAAGACAGCAGCAACGAACAAGAGGGTACCCGCGCCGATGATGCCCAAACCGCTCCAGATCGTCGATACGCCGAACAGGACGAAAGTGAACATGAGCGCCATTTCGGCCGTTGTTTCGCCGTATTCCAAGAAGCAGTCACAGAGTTCCACATCCAAATAGGAGATGGTGAGGCCGGCGGCGAATGCGGCCAAAAAGCCGCTACCGTGTACCGATTCGGCTGCTGCAAAAGCGGCGAAGGCCACGCCCAGCGAGTAGATGGACTCGTAGTCACGCCGAACTCCTATTCGCTTTCGAACGAGTTCGAGCATGCCCACCGCGCCCAATCCGACGATTGCGCCAGCGGCGGGGCTTAAGATCACGATACTGAGGCCGAGGTGTGCCCATTCAGAAGCCGAGGGTGACTGGCCCTTGCCGAGATACGTCATCCCAATCAGAACCATGGGCAAGAGGACGGCATCGTTCATACCGCCCTCCAGTCGAAGGGCCTGACGCACGCTGGGGGAGATTCCAGGCCTGCCGAGGAGGCCGCGCAACATGACCGGATCGGTGGAGGCGAGCGCTGCCCCAAGAATCAGGGCGGCGGCGGGCGACAGACCGAGCAGACCCCAAGCACACAGCGCAATCAGCAGGGCCGAGACGATTGTGCCGGGGCCAATCATCAGAAATGCTAGAAATCGTTGCTTCCGGACATCCCCGAGGTTGAGGGACACGGCATCGGTAAACAAAACGAGAACTAAGCTGAGGGTGGCAACCGCGCGGAGGATGGGGGAGTGCAGGCCGACATCAACGAGATTCAGCCCACTTGGCCCGATGACGGCTCCCAAGCCGAGGAAGACGGCGATCTGGGGAAGGCCACTCCTCTCAACCAGTCCGGACAAAAGGGCCGACAGGATGATAACAATGCCCACCAGGGCAATCGTGGGCAGGAACTGCTCCGGGGTAAAAGGCATCGAGATCTGTCTCTAAAACAAATCTTAGCGAGTCGGGTGTTTTGCAGGTCCGTGAGGCCTGCGGAAGGAGGACTCCGGGGCGAGGCGCTAGGCCGGCAAATACTGTTTGAGGGGCTCGAAGAAGGCCTGCACGAATGAGGTGGCGGTGTCGGTGGCCTGCTGGACATTTCCGTTTTGCACAGGAACCACAACCCGGACCAGCGCGGTATCGGTGCGGTTGTAGCGAATAGCGTCGGTTACGGTGAAGATTTTGGCTTCATACTCGCTGGCGATGACGCGGTCCCGGGCCTGGTACCAGTAGAGGACGAGGCTTTGATTGGAGCCGCGGGCCACTACATACCGGTTCACCTGAATGGGGTTGGACTGGCCAGGAACAGAAACATCGATCATCCCAGAGACGGTAGGCACCCAGCCGGTACCCGGGAGACAGTTTTTGGGGGAGTGCGGCGCTTTCCCTGTCCGCTGCGTTTCAAAGTAGGCAACAAACAAGGACGCCATTTGGCCATTGTTTCTGTTCTGGTACACGCGGGACAAGATGTCGTCCGCTTTCAAGACTTCGAGCGTTTCCTTATCGAGTGGCGCATCCTGCACCATCGTCCAACCACTGGAGCCGAAGCTAAATTGCTGGAGCGGTCTATGGAACGGAAGGTTTTCGCTCCGAGAAAATCCGTAGAATACGCCGGCCTGCACAAGCAAGACGAGAGTCAAAATGCGAGCACTTTTTGAATGCAACAGCCAATTCATAGCTTCATGCCCTTTTCCATCTCTTCCCGATCACGTTGAGGACCCGGTGAAGAACGATCAACGATCCGAGCGCGACGATGAAGACAATATAGCCTTCCATTTCATGATAAGCGCCCTTGGCTAGATCGGTGTTGATTTCAGACATGAGCCCCGTAATCGCTACGCGGGCTCCGTTGGCGAGGATGGCGATAGGGATGGTGGCAATCAGGAGCACCCAGCGCATCCAGATGCGCTTGTCAGTGAAATAGGCGTAGATGAGCGACAAGAATGTCAGGGACATCAGAGAGCGGATGCCGCTGCAGGCTTCGACCACATCCAGGCTCTGGCTTGGCAACTCCAAGACGTTACCGGTGCGAATGACGGGAATACCCATCCAGCCGATCAACGTTTCCCCAAGCTGGCTAGCGAGCATCTGGAGGCCGAGGGTGAGCCGGGCATAGATGATCTGCGGAATGGGGATCATGAACAACAGGAGAAGTAGAGGAAACAGCAGAGCCTTGACCCAAGCTTTTCCGCCGATGTAGAGGATCACCCCGAATAAGGCGACAACGAAGGCGAGGCGTGCAGTAAAGAGCTCCGCGCCGAGTGTAGCGGCGAGGGATTGGAACGCGGCCAAGATCACGAGCACCAAGCCCCAGTTATTGGTTTTCCGGGGAATGGCCAGCAAAGTCTTGCGTCTTTGCCAAGCGATATAGCCGGCTACCAGAGGAACAAAGAACCCATGGCCCATGTCCTCATCGGTGGCCCATTGATAGCCCATACGGTAAAGGATCGGCGCATAACAAAGGATTAATAATCCACTGAACCACGCCACCGCAGCCCAGGAGATTTTGCCTGGCGACGTTTCCGCTTCGGGCGGCTGTGCAAGGGGCGCGCTTACCATAGAGAAAAGAAAGAAAACCTCTCCCAGTTAATCACAAAGAGACGTTTGCACCAACTCCGACAAACAATGACTGACATGCAGCAAACCGTTTCCACCGCGGGTTCTAGTACGAGGTGTAAAGTACTCGTGCAAATTCTGGCCGGCGTTGCCCTGCTTTGTCCAGCCTTCGCGCAAACTCAAAAATTTTTCCCTCTCCGGGACATTCGCGCCGGCATGCACGGAGTCGGACGAACTGTCTTCCAAGGGAACCGCGTCGAAGAGTTCCAGGTCGAAATCCTCGGCGTGCTCGAAAACGTCGCTCCAAAGCAGTCCATCATCCTGGCCCGGCTCAGTGGCGGTCCGTTGGAACGGGTTGGTGTTCTCCAAGGGATGAGCGGAAGCCCTGTTTATATTGACGGGCGGCTGGCCGGGGCGGTTGCTCTCGGTTTCCCCTTTTCCAAGGAGCCGATTGCCGGCATCCAGCCGATCGAGCAGATGGTCACTGAGTCCCATATCGGAACAGGCCTCACAGGAGCACAGAAAGGCAGTCAAAGCGCGCTCTTTTCCGCAAAACGGCCGTCCGGAACGGAGACCGATTCCCGCAATGCCGGCACTATGGATACGCTGACCAACATCCTCACTCCGGTGAGCTTTTCCGGATTCAGTCCGGGCACCCTAAGTGCTTTTGCCTCCGAATTTCGCAAACTTGGTTTTCAACCTCAACAAGGAGTGTCCGGCGGCTCGCCAAAATCTCAGGATTTGTCCGGTACGGTTTCGCCAGGATCGATGATCAGCGTGCAACTGGTGAGCGGGGACATGTCGGTGAGCGCGGACGGGACCGTGACCTACGTGGATGGCAAGCAGGTCTACGCGTTCGGGCACCGTTTCCTGACCGGGGGCGATACCGAACTGCCCTTTGCGAGCGCCAGGGTAGTAGCGTTGTTGCCCACCCTGAATTCTTCCTTCAAGATTTCGGCTCCCGAACATTGGGTCGGCACGATCACGGAGGATCGGAGCACGGCCGTTGCGGGAGAGATAGGGAGGCGGGCACATACTATCCCGCTGGCGGTTCGGGTGCATTCCCCGACCACGGGGCTTCATGACTACCACGTGCAGGTGGTGAATGACCGTTTATTAACCCCTTTTTTGACCCAGACGGTGCTTTTTTCGGCGTTGGATGCGACAGAACGGTCTTTAGGCGCGGCGAGTTTACAGCTGCGTGGCACTGTTCGATTCGACGGAAACCTTCCGTCATTGGAGATTGCGGATACCTTTGCCAGCGATAATGCGCTGCCACAGCAGGCATCCGCGAATGCTGCTGTATCCTTGGGGTTCGTGCTGGGCGCCGGCTTCTCGAGCCTTCATATAAAGGACATGAGCTTCGACCTTCAGCCGGTGGAGACGAAACGCCAAATGCAGATTACAGAGGTTTGGACGGACAAGCAGGCGGTCCGGCCGGGCGATTCGGTTGCGGTTACGGCGCAGCTGGCGGGGGAGAATGGAGTTGAACTGACTCGTACGGCAACCTATCGTGTTCCGGTAGGCGCGCCGAACGGTCCCCTGAACTTTACGGTAAGCGATGCGAATACGTTGAACTATCCAGATTTTGCCGGTTTAAATCCCACCTCGCTGCATTCACCTGAAAAGCTGATTGAAACCATCGATTCGTTTCGTAACAGCGGAGCGGCTTATGTCCGGGTCTGGCGGCAACAGCCAGCCTTCACGGTTACGCCGCTGCCTGGCAGCGAACTGACGGACCCGCCGCCTTCGGCTGCGCTGATTCTAGCGGCGCCCTCGGCCTCGGTGGGCAGCAGTGCCTCCCAGGCGCTGACGCGCGGGTCACAGATCGCAGAAATCCCGCTGACAGTAGGCGATTATGTGGTCAGCGGCGCCAAGACGGTTCAGGTGGAAGTCAAAGAGTGAAGGCCATCATTCCGTTTGCGCTTTGCGCGTTGGCTGTCGGCGCGTGGGGCGCGACCAGCACAGCCTGGGAGGTCTCAGGCTACAGTAATTTTTTGAAGGGCCGACTTTCCGGGCTGTCCTTGACCGCGGACGGGGAGCTAACCCCCGGCCCGGCCCTGCGGTTTGGGGCGGAGCTGAACCAGCCGGCACTCTGGAGCCTGGCTGTTGGGCACGACGGCAGCGTTTACGCCGCCACCGGACATCGTGGGAAGGTACTTCGTGTGGGACCGGACGGGAAAGGGTCCCTCCTTTGGTCGGCTGAGCAGGCGGAGGTTTTTGCACTCTGCGTAGATGCAAAAGGCGTGCTTTACGCTGGAACGTCTCCCAATGGCGGGGTATACCGGATTGAGCATGGCAAGGCAACGGAACTATGGCATTCACCGGAGAAATACATTTGGGCGTTGCAGCCAACTCCAGACGGGGGCCTGTACGTCGCCACAGGTGAAGCGGGGCGGATCTACCGGATTCGGCCCGGAGGGCAAGCCGAAGTTTATTTCCAGACGGGCCAAGGGAACGTTACGGCGCTCGCGCTGGGCGGGAAGGGCCAGCTTTACGCGGGCAGCGATCCGAACGGCATACTCTATGAAATTACGGCGGCCAACCAAGGAACAGTTGTGTTTGATTCCAGCCTGCCTGAGATTCGGGCGATTCGGGTGGGAGTGGATGGAACGCTTTACGTAGCAGCGATGGGCGGAGCGGTCTCGAGCCGAACGGCAAACCCGGCCGGGCAGGCTTCGAGCGCGAGTACCGTAGCGGTGGCGAATAGCCCCACGGTAATCACGGTCACGGCTGAAGCCAAGGAGAACGGTCCCAATGGCGTTCCGGCAGCAACGCAGGGAGATAACCGACAGGTGGAAGGCGCCGTGAAGCCCAGCGCGGATCAGGCGAAAACCCAGGCGCAGCCCACGGCCACGTCGAGTACTCCCAGCGCGGCCGTGGTGGACACCAGCGGAGTGGAAAAATCGGCGATTTACCGAATCAGTTCAGACCACACGGTGGAAACGTTGCGGAGTTCCAAAGAAGACAACGTTTACGATTTGTGGCTAAACAACGACGGCAGCGTATTGTTTTCTACCGATGTTCACGGGCGCATATACCGACTTCGGGAGGACAAAACCACTTTGGTGGTGGAGTTAGGGGATGGCGAGGCCACACGGCTAGTCCAAGTGGGTTCGACGCTGTACGCGGGCCTGAGCACCCCGGGACGCGTCTTCGCGTTTGATGCGAGCAAGACCGGCGGCGGTTCCTATGAATCGGAGGTGCATGATTCTAATTCGGTGGCGCGGTGGGGCCACCTGCAATGGCACGGTACGGGGAGCGGGGTTGTGTTTCAAACGCGTACGGGAAATTCGGCGCGACCGGATGGTACATGGAGTACGTGGTCTGGGCCATTGCGCAACTCTGGCGAAGAACTTATCGGGAGCCCAGTGGCCCGCTTCATACAATGGCGCGCGACCTGGCCGGCCGGCAGCACACCACAAATTGACTTAGTGGATGTTCCGTTTCTTCCACAGAACACGGCGCCGGTCGTACACAGTATCACGGCGACCCCGGTTGTCGGTACGAATACCGCAAAGCAGACCGTGCCGAATCCTAACGCATCGGGTGCTTACTCAATTACCGTCACCGACACGGGAGAAGCTCCGGCGGCGAGTTCCACAAGCAATGCTGCACAAACGGCTTCACGCTTGCAAACGACGCAGACTCAATTGACCTGGCAGGCCGATGACGCGGATGGAGATAAGTTGATGTACGCGATTTACCTCCGCGCGGAAGAGGAGCGACAGTGGCATTTAGTTCGCAATCATCTGTTCGAGACTACGCTGACGCTGGATCCGGATGTGCTGGCGGATGGCCGATATCTGTTCCGAGTGGTGGTTTCCGATGCGGCCTCTAATGCGCCTCCACTGGCCCGGACCGGCGAATTGGTGAGTGCGCCGCTGCTGATTGATACCACGCCTCCGACCGTGACGGTGGGAATGCCATCCAGGAACGGCACCGTTTTAGATCTCGATGTGACGGCTGAAGATCAAACGAGTCCGCTACGCCGCTGCGAGTATTCACTGGATGCCGGGCTCTGGCAGCCCTTGGAAGCAACGGATGGCATCACGGATTCACCACATGAGCGTTTTCATCTACACCTCGACAAGCTACCAACCGGCGAGCATTTGCTGGCGTTCCGGGTTTATGATGCGGCGAACAATGCAGGGCTGGCGAAGGTGGTGCTGCGGTAGGTTTCAGACTGAGTGAGATATGGATGTAAGTGCGTCGCAGGTGACCGCCGCTGTAGCGGTTTCGTTTGCGAACGGACGCGACGTCGTCGAGTTCTTTCAACAATCAGTAAAGTCCCATTTCATTGACTGGTTCAATGCGAAGTGTGCGAATAAAGGCGCCTGGCGCCATAAGGCGCTGCATTCCACAGCCGATGTAAAAAAGCGATTTTCGGAGATTTGGGACCACATCCCAACGATGTTCGGAACGCCCTCGATCAACTTGCTGCAGTTCAGCGGGTTGATGAGTATTTTTATTATCGAGGCGGGTTCCGACCTGTTGCCTCTCAGCGAGTTGTGCGGCCGGGAGGGATATCCGGGCTTGGCCTACGCTTTCAGCAACATTCCCGGCGTGAAGCAATCGTACAATTCGTGCCGGGGAAATAAGCCCGCTGGGGAGTTGTTCTTTAACGATGAAGCGTTTTGGCAGGCGCACGGCCACCGCGCCTCCGCCGATTTAGTGCGCGCAATGCCCGACGTTCGGGAGCTATGGAACAGCCAGTTTTATCCGCAGCATCTATTTCCGTCCAGCACAGATCCGCATCATGCCGACTTTATTCAGCAGGCAGATTTTTATAAGTTCCGGGGACGCGGGTTTATTCAGGTTACATGGCGCGCGAATTACAAACGCTTAGTGGAGTATGTGCAGAGCTACGAAGGCACAAACGAAGTGGTCTTGCACTACCGGTCGGCCTGGGCCGGAAAAGATGCCGATGCCGTTTGCAGCGCATCGAGCAATGAGGACTGGGACGCGCTGTTTCAAAGTTCGGACTTCCTGATTCCGTGCCGCGCGGTAGGACTGCATAACGAGGCGAGCGGGCACTATTTGCGGCTGTCGTCGCAACCTGCCGTGCTGAATGCCACAAAAAGCACTGCGGGTTCGTTCTACAACATGGGGTTACGCATCAATGGCGGCGCAGCGTATGCGTCATCATTTCGGGAACGGGTAGCGATGGTACTGAGCGCACTGCTATGACTTCAGTTGCGCGCAAAGCGGATGCTTCGCTTCTCACGGAACCGACAGCGTTCGGGCTCCTTCGACACGGAGTGGACTCATGGGACTGCGCCGAGGTCCACTCCGCATCTCTTATTTATTTGGTGTAGTAGAAACGCTCGTGAACGACCTGGCCGTTCTTCCATTGGCGGGCAGCGACTTGCGTCAGCTTTTGGCGCTGGCCATTCTTATATGTTGCGTCGATTTCCCATTCGGAGTAGGAACGATCTCGATCGAAGGCGCTGCCGAGAAGGCTTGCTCCGTGAAACTCCTGGACGGAGGAGAGGAAATCCAGCTCGGCTTTCCGATTGATGTCCTTGCCGATTCGGGGAGCCTCGCTATTCTCCTGCATGACGACATCGTCAGCATAGAATTTTTCAAAGGCTTCCATGATGTTGCCGGAGAGAATGTTCTGATTCAGCTCCGCATCCAACGCTTTCAGGTCGGGTGATACTGCTGTAGTACTCATGCTCTACTGTCTCCTTCAGACTGGGCTATCCTAACCGTATTGATATCAAGATAGTTCAGTACTGTTGATGGCGGACAGGTTTTGAAGGGTGCATCTATTTGAGACAAAGAAAACAAAATTTTGACGAGGCACAAACGGATACAAGCGGCGTTCATGTGTGGCTGGTTTTATGGAAGGCATTCTCCGCGCTTGCGTTTCACGCGGAGCAGAGTATCAGAACTCTGGGTATCATTCAGTCCGACTTTCGGGTACTAGAGGCGCTACTGCATAAAGGACCACTGCCCGTAAATACTCTCGGTCCTCTAGTCCAACTCACGAGTGGCTCAATCAGTGTCGCGGTTGACCGGCTCGAAGAGAAAGAACTGGTAAAGCGACAGGCAGATAAAGAGGATCGGCGAAAGATCATCGTGCTTTTGACGGCGAAGGGGAGGACACTTATCGAAAAGGCGTTTGCTGTTCACGCCGAGGCAATGGAGAAGGCGACGGACGGACTGTCTAAACCAGAAAGAGCAGAGGTGATTGTCTTATTGAAGAAGTTAGGCAAGCATGCTCGAGGCGCCACTGCGCCGAGCGACAGTTAAGCTTCGAGCGCGACCTCCAGTTCCTGGGTGGCCGCCATCAACGGCGCACCTTCCCACCGCGCGACAACGGCCGTCGCCACGCAATTACCGAGGAGATTGACGGACGTCCGGCACATGTCCATCAGCGCGTCGACCCCGAGAATCAGGGTGATGCCCTCGAGCGGTAAGTGGAATGTACCAAGTGTTCCGGCCAAGATGACGAGCGACGCTCTCGGAACAGCGGCCACGCCCTTGCTGGTCAACATCAGGGTCAACATCATGGTGATTTGCGTCCCGAGCGGCATGTAAACGCCTGCGGCCTGCGCGATAAAGATGGAGGCGAGGGACAGATAGAGAGTGGAACCATCGAGGTTGAAGCTGTAACCGGTGGGGAGCACAAAGCCGACAATGTGCTTCGGAACACCGAAGCGTTCCATGTTTTCGAGCGCAAGCGGTAAAGCGGCCTCACTACTGGCGGTAGAAAACGCAATCAAAAAAGGCTGGCGCGCAGCGCGAAAGAAGCGGCCTATGGGCACGCGCGCAATCGAGAGCGCCGAGCCAAGGACGAACACCACAAATATGGCCTGAGCCAAGTAGAGAGTGCCCACCAATTTACCGAGGCCAAACAGGACACCGATTCCATGGGACCCGATCGTCACGGCAATGGCTGCGCCCACACCGAAGGGCGCAACATACATTACATATTTCGTGTACCGGAACATCACTTCCGCCACACCCTTCGCAAAATCAACGACGGGCTGAGCTTTCGCGCCCACGGTGGAACAGGCAGCACCGAAGAGAAAGAAGAAGACCACCATCTGAAGCACATCGTTTTGCGCGAGGGACTCGAAGATGTTGGCCGGAACGGCGTGCTCGATGATTTGACCGAATGAGGCAGGCTTGGCCAATGCAGGAACCGATGCGTTGCCTGTGCCGGCGAGTGTCAGACCGGCTCCGGGCTGCATGAGATTCACGACTGCCAGTCCGATCACCAGAGCCAGGGTGGTCGCTATCTCGAAATAGGTGATTGCCTTCAGGGCAATGCGTCCCATTGTCTTCAGTTCGCCCGCCGAGGCGATCCCGTATACGAGAGTTCCAAATAAGAGCGGACCGACAATGGATTTCACCAGCCGGAGAAAGATATTGCTAATGGGTGCCAGTCCTTTGGAGAACTCAGGAAAAAAGATTCCGAGCAGGATGCCAACGACCAGAGCAATAAAAATCCACGACGTAAGTGAAAGCCGTTTCAGCAACAAGATGAATTTCATCTTTCTCCCCATTTCAGCTTTTTCCTGAGCACGTCAAAAAAAAGCAACTGCGGCGGGCGGATCAAGCTGGTGAACTTCGACGAGGAGCGGCAGATGACGCGGTCGCCTTTCGACATAGGCTCTCCTACTTGACCATCCACTGTCAAGAAAGTTCCTTCATCGCCATGATTCATAATTTCTATGACGCTCGAGTCCGATACGATTACAGGGCGATTGGTCAGTGTGTGTGGGCAGATAGGCGTGAGGCAGAATGCGCTAACGGTCGGATAGATGATGGGGCCACCGGCAGATAACGAATACGCAGTGGAACCTGTAGGAGTTGAAATGATCAGGCCATCAGCTTTGTACGCGGTAACGAGATGATTATCGACGTACGTGTCGAGGTCGATCATACGCGCGATCATTCCTTTGTTGATCACGACGTCGTTCAGAGCCGAATAGGTTCCGATGATCTGCTCACCACGAACAAGATCGCAATCGAGCATGCGCCGCCGTCCGATGTGGATGTCGCCTTTAAGGGCGCGCTCGAGTTCCGGGTAAAGGTCTTCCAATGCAATTGAGGTCAGGAATCCAAGGCGGCCCAAATTGACAGCCAGAATGGGGATATCCGTGCCCGCGAGCGCGCGCGCCGCGGAGAGCAGCGTTCCATCGCCGCCCAGCACGATGACGAGGTCCGTTCCGGACGCCAGGTCCTCTCGCTTGTACCATTGCGTCACGCCGCCATACAGCGCGGTCTGCTCGTCGCAACGATAACGAACGTTGCGTGTCTTTAACCAGGCGAGCAAGCCGCTGACGATATCGGCAGCACGTTGAATGTTTGGTTTTGAAATGATTCCGACCGTTGCGATTCGTGGCATGTTTTCCGAAGTGCACAGTTACCGACGATTAGACTACAGGCGAACGCCTGGCATGAAGCAGAAATTCCCGGTTACCTTCAGCCCCCAGAATGGGACTTTCGATGAGGCCGGTACTCCAGCCCGCCGCCTGCAGAGGTTCAGACACGCGCTGGCATGCGAGCCGATGGGCATCTGGATCGCGTACAATTCCGCCTTTGCCCACCAGTTCCCTGCCTACTTCAAATTGCGGCTTCACCAGAATAATCCAGTCGCCGTGAGGCGCAAGGAGCGGAGATAGTGCCGGTATCAGCAAGGTGACGGAGATGAAACTGACGTCGCAGGCCATGATCTCAACCAGTTCTCCAATGTCGGACGGCTTCAGGTAGCGGGCGTTCAAACGCTCATGGAGCACGACGCGGCTATCGGTCCGCAGTTTCCAATCGATTTGGCCGGCGCCAGTATCCACCGCGTGAACACGAAGAGCAGCGTGTTGCAAGAGACAGTCCGTAAACCCTCCCGTAGAAGTACCAACATCCATACAGACGCGGCCTTCCACAGCAATATTAAAGTGCTCCAGCGCTTTTTCCAACTTCAGCCCCCCGCGGCTGACGTACTTCAGTGGCTGCTCAATGCTGATGTGGGCCTCACTGGACACCGCACGGCCAGGTTTGTCCCATTTTTGCCCATCGACCGTTACCTTTCCGGCGAGAATGAGTGCCTGGGCCTTTTCGCGCGATTCCACCAGCTGGCGCTCAACTAGCATGAGGTCCAGGCGCTGTTTATTGCGCGGTTGCATGAGATTCAAAGCTTAAGACGCCAACTGGAACATCAAGCTTTCCGTTGCACAACGAAATCGGCGATTTGGCGCAAGCGATCAGCGCGGGGACCGAACGACTGAAGGGCACCATGAGCCTTTTGCCGTTCCTCTTCGGCCATCTCGCGAGACCGGGCGAGCCCATAGACAGCCGGGAAGGTGATTTTGTGCTGAGCCTCGTCCTTGCCCGCGGTTTTCCCGAGTGCTTCGGACGGCAGTTCCACATCCAGAAGGTCGTCTACAATCTGGAAGGCCAAACCGATGTGCTCGCCATACGAAGAGAGCGCTGTCAACTCCGCTTCTCCAGCGCCTGCATAAACGGCACCCATACGTACGCTGGCACGCAGAAGCGCTCCCGTTTTGGCGCGATGAATGGATTCAAGCAAGGCGGCGGAAGGGGGCTTGCGTTCGCCTTCCAAGTCGTTCACCTGTCCGCCGATCATCCCGCCGACGGTGCCGGATGCCGATGCCAGTTCGTGCACAAGTTGAATTTTGCGCTCCGCAGTAGTCCTGTCCAGCCGGCTGAGCACTTCAAAAGCGAGTGTCAGCAGGGCATCGCCTGCCAGAATCGCGATGGCCTCGCCGAAAACTTTATGGCAGGTGGGGCGGCCCCGCCGCAGGTCGTCATTGTCGAGCGCCGGAAGGTCATCATGAATCAGGGAATACGTGTGGATGAGTTCCAGCGTGGCGGCAGCATCGGTAATACCGTCCAAAGAGCCAGATACAGCGTCCGCGGCAGCGATAGCGAGGACGGGACGAATCCGCTTTCCTCCAGCAAAGAGGCTGTAGCGCATCGCCTTATGAATAATGGCCGGGTCATCAGATTCCCCCGGCACCCGCTTCGCGAGAACGCTATCTACTGCTTGTATTTGTTCGGCGAAATATTCGAGCAAACTCCCTTGTTCGGCTGTCTTCATTTGGCAGACTTTTCGGTATCGAAAGGAACGGGCACCATTTCCGAGCCTTTCCGCATCAGCATTTCGACGCGAG
Source organism: Bryobacteraceae bacterium (assembly GCA_035475295.1). Classification (GTDB taxonomy): domain Bacteria; phylum Acidobacteriota; class Terriglobia; order Bryobacterales; family Bryobacteraceae; genus Bog-105. Next base: position 43,975 of record DATIMM010000080.1, on the reverse strand, counting down.
TTTCCGCTTCCTCCAGTTGGCGTTTACATTCGGCGCTCAGCCGCATCCCGTTTTCAAACAATGCCAGACTTTGCTCCAGGGGCAATTCCCCTTTTTCCAATTCTTTGACAATGCGTTCAAGCTCTTCGAGACTTGCCTCGAAGGTGGGCGGAGAGGATTGTTCCTCAGACATGGCCTTATTGTAACGGTGCCGGACCTGGCGCTTACTATGATGAAAACGGGAATGAAGCAGAAGCCCACGGCCGTTCAGCTAATCAGGGACAAGACCTTTCTCTTTGCGATAGCGGCACTCGGGTTGATTATCGGGCTGTCGTGCTGGAACTGGCACCGTTATCAGGTTGCGAACGAGAACGTGCGCGACACGGTAGCCGCGCTGCAGAATATCAGTTCACTTCTGTCGACGGTAAAGGACGCGGAAACGGGACAGCGTGGATATCTACTGACCGGGTCGAAGCTCTACCTTGAGCCATTTCAGCACGCTCAAAAAGATGTGTATGGGGAGACGCTAGCCCTCAGTAAATTCCTCCAGGGCGATCGGGAGATGCAGGCGACCTGGATTCATCTCCAGAAGGCTATCCAAAAAAAATTCAGCGAGCTCGGATTGACAGTGGCGCTGAAGCAGAAAGAGCAAACCGCGCAGGCGATGGACGTCGTTTCCTCCGATCTAGGCATTCAATTAATGAGCGAAATTCGGGATGACAGTTCGCGACTTCAGGGCGACTTGCGATCAAGGCTCATGGAACAAAACAGCCGGGCGGAGGTGCAACTGCTGCGATCGCAGGTGGGGAGCACCGCCGCAAGTTGCCTGCTGCTGGCGTTTGTCGCGCTGGCGACGCTGCAATTCAAGAGAGAAAAGGAAGTTGCAGAAGCAGCAAATCAGGCCAAAAGCGTTTTTCTGGCCAATATGAGCCATGAGTTGAGGACGCCGCTCAACGCGATTATCGGCTACAGCGAGATGCTTATCGAAGAGACGGAGTCCGAGGGCCAACGGACGCTGACGGACGATCTTCGCAAGATACAGACCTCCGGGCAGCATCTCCTCGAACTGATCAATGCAGTTCTGGATTTGTCGAAGATTGAATCGGGCAAGATGGACCTGTATCTTCAGACATTTGAGATTTCGACGCTGCTCGACGAAGTGGGGACCGTCATTCGGCCTTTGGCGGCTAAGAACGAAAACACCTATCAGGTGATGCTCGATGAGCGGCTCCATTCGATACGGGCGGACCAGACGAAAGTTCGCCAAAGCCTCCTGAATCTGTTAAGCAATGCGTGTAAGTTTACATCCCACGGTGAAGTAAAGCTCGATGTGCAGAGCCTTCCTGAGAATCGAGTTGCCTTTGTGGTAAGCGACACCGGCGTGGGGATGACTCCGGAGCAGGTATCGAGACTTTTTGAGCCGTTCACGCAGGCCGATTCGTCGACCACCCGAAAGTATGGCGGAACCGGATTAGGCTTAGCGATCAGCAGAAAGTTCGCGGAGATGATGGGCGGCGGAATCACCGTGGAGACGGAGTATGGAAAAGGATCCCGGTTCACGATGGTCCTGCCGCTGGCGATTGAGGAAGAGCCGGTGAGTTCTTCAGGCGCGTCGGCGGGCGGAAGTAAACCGGATGCAAGTGCAGGAACGGTATTGGCCATAGATGACGACCCAACCGTTCACGAATTACTGAGACGCGCACTGGGGAGCTATGGATTTCGCCTGGAAAGCGCTTTAAACGGTGAAGAAGGACTCCGACTTGCGCGTAAGCTAAAGCCACAAGCGATTACGCTCGACGTCATGATGCCCGGCATGGACGGGTGGACAGTTCTGCTGTCGTTGAAGGCCATTCCGGAACTGGCGGATATTCCCGTCGTGATGCTTACGATTGTCGACAACAAGAATCTCGGATATTCGCTTGGTGCGGCTGAATTTCTCACGAAGCCACTGGACCGGCGACGTTTGACATCGGTCATGTTGCGGTACAAGCGGAAAGCGCCCCACACAGCGCTGATCGTGGATGATGATTCCGCATCACGCGACATGCTGCGGAGGGTGTTGGAGGGCGACGGCTGGTCGGTCTCGGAAGCCGAGAACGGACGAGTGGCGCTGCAGCAGGCTTCAGAGCAGAGGCCCAGCGTGATCCTTCTAGATTTAACGATGCCGGAGTTGGATGGCTTTGGCTTTCTGGAAGAGCTGCACAAGCGGGAGAATCTGAGGTCAACTCCCGTGATAGTTATCACGGCCAAGCACCTTACGGATGAGGACCGGCTGCGACTGAACGGCGGAGTCATCCAGGTAATTGAAAAAGGAGCTTACCGAAAGGATGAATTGCTGGAGCATGTCGGTTTGCTTATTGAGAGGCGCACCAAGGCGGACCAGTAGATCGCCCGCGGCGTGCACGGGCAAGTTCCCTTATCGAACCAACAACGCCAATACGGCAAGGGCCAGAGCGGGCGGCATCACGCATACGCCATAACGCAAGAACGTCCAGAAGCCAACGCTCTGGCCTTCCCTGCGAATCGCGATGAGCCAAAGGATTGTGGCGAGGGAACCGGTGACGGAAAGGTTGGGGCCGAGGTCAACACCGATCAGGACAGAATCGCGGAGAACCCCGGTCGCATGGGCGACCCTCACGGCATTGCCGCTAATCAGCCCACTTGGAAGATTGTTCATCAGGTTAGAAGCGATCGCCAAGCCGAAGCCGGAACTGAGGGCGGCTGCGGCTGGCGGCCAAGATTTCATATCCTGTAGCGCCGCGACCACGAGATCCTGTGCGCCTGCTCCGTTGATCGCTTCAATGACAACGAACAGGCCTGCGACGAGAGGGATAACGCTCCAAGCGATCTCCCTAGTGATATCGGGCAGAGCCTTACGGTCGATAAGCACGATAGCGGTGGCGACAACAACGGCAGCGATGCAGGCGGGCGCTCCCAGCGGTTCACCAAAGGCCGATGCGGTCATGAGTACGACGGCAAGGAAGCCGATTCCCCCGAGCGTTAGCTTGCCAGGTAAGGTCAGATTTTTCTTCTGTAAGTTGTTTTCCATCGCGCCTTGCAGGAGTTGGTGCGACAACAAACGAAGAACAAAATAAGTGGCTACGATCGCGAGGAGTGAAGGCAATCCAAAAGTCAGCAGCCAACGCCCTAACGGGGGCATGGCCCCGTTGTAAACCACCAGGTTTGCGGGATTAGAGATGGGAAGGACGAAACTGGATGCATTCGCGATGAATGCGCAGATCAAGAGATAAGGCAGCGGTTCGGCGTGCGCAGCTTTGACGGCGGCCTGCACAGCGGGCGTGAGGACAACAGCGGTGGCATCGTTCGACAGGAGTATCGTTACCGCTGTTCCCACCAGATAGATCAGTGAGAATAGCCGGGCACGGGAACCGTTTGCCGCTTTCACGGCGTAAACGGCGATCCAGTCGAAAACACCTTCGCGGCGAGCGAGTTCGGCAACGATCATCATGCCGGTGAGAAAGAGATAGACATCGATTCCCTTGGCCACCGCATGCGCTGCACTGACGGGCGTAACAAGACCAAGCACTACGAGTAACAAGGCCCCAGCGACGGACCACCAGGCCTCTGAAATGCCCTTGGGGCGAATGAGTACGCAGGCAATCGTGAGGAGCGAGATGGCCCAAACGGCAAGGACATGCCCATGAAGGCCGGCGATGGAATCAGTCATCTCGTTTCTGTCGTTATCAATTTAGGCCGCCCTGGGTCCCGAGGGAGTCGTTCCGTCAGGGCTGGAAACATCTTCGCATTGGGGCGCAGCGGAGTTGTGGATCTCCGGCCTGACGGGGCGAAGAAGGCGAGGGTAGAACGGTCCACTGATCGCAGCGATTCTACCGACGGCCTAAGATGAAGAAGCAGACCGAATGCAAGAACCGAAGCAACTTTCTACTCCGATCCTTATTCATATCGCCAAGGAACTAAATGTTCCGATTAAGAACTTGATTGCCACCATCGGACTGCTGGACGAGGGCGGCACGGTACCCTTCATTGCGCGTTACCGCAAGGAAGTGACCGGCAACCTGGACGAAGTTGTCATAGGCACAACTGCGGAAAAGCTGGGATACTTCCGCGAGTTGCAAGACCGCCGCGAAACGGTTTTGAAATCGATTGGGGAGCAGGGCAAGTTGACAGCGGAGCTGAAGGCCAAAATTGAAGCTACGCTCGACAAGACTGAGCTGGAAGATTTGTACCTCCCCTATAAGCCCAAGCGCCGCACGAAGGCCATGATCGCGCGCGAGAAAGGGCTGGAGCCGCTGGCGCAGTACCTATGGGAGCAGACGGAGACGGGAGTATCGCTCCAGGAATACGCCTCGTCGTTTGTGGATGCGGAAAAAGGAGTTTCTTCGGCTGAAGAGGCGTTGGAAGGCGCGCGACACATCATCGCGGAGCAGATCAGCGAAACCGCCGAATTCCGGCGGTATTTACGGCATCTGATGCTATCGGAGGGGCTGGTAGTGAGCCGGATGGTGGAGGGAGCGAACGACCCCGAAGGAAAGTTCAAAATGTACGCTGACTATAGCGAGCCAGCGACAAAGATTCCTTCCCATCGAATGCTGGCGATCCGTCGCGGCGCGAGTGAAAACATCCTGTACTTTCAAATCGAGATGGATGCCGCGAAAGCCATTTCCTATCTGAAGAGCAAGGCAGTTCGGCACCCGGGCGATTGGGTCCCGCAGCTTGAGGCAGCGATCGAAGATGCGTGGCAGCGGCTGTTGAATCTTTCTATCCAGACGGAGGTTCGACTGGAGTTGAAGGAACGTTCCGATACGGAGGCGATTCGGGTGTTCCGGGAGAATTTACAGAACCTTCTTTTGTCTCCACCGGCAGGGATGGTCGGCGTTTTGGCTGTCGACCCCGGGTTGCGTACAGGCTGCAAGGTAGCAGTGGTGGATGCAACAGGCAAGTTTTTAGACCATGGTGTCATTTATCCACTGGAACCCCGACGAGACACGGAGGGCGCCGCGAGAACACTTCGTGGGTTGATCGAAAAACATCAGGTACGGGCGATTGCGATCGGTAACGGAACAGGGTCGCGCGAGGCCTCCGCGTTTGTCCAGGATTTCTTGCGGGAGGCCAATCTATCGAACGTCTTTTCGATTGTGGTGAATGAATCGGGGGCATCTGTTTACTCAGCTTCCGAGATAGCGCGGCAGGAGTTCCCGGACCTGGACCTCACGGTTCGCGGGGCCATTTCAATCGCACGCCGGTTGCAAGATCCCCTTGCAGAGTTGGTGAAGATCGATCCCAAGTCGATCGGCGTAGGACAGTATCAACACGATGTTGATCAACGCAAATTGAACGCAGCACTGGAGAGTACAGTAGAAAGCTGTGTGAATCGAGTGGGGGTCGATCTGAATACGGCCTCCTTCGCGTTGCTCCGGTACGTGGCAGGGATTAATGAGCGCGTGGCACAAAAGATAGTTGAGTTTCGCAATGAGAATGGCGCGTTTCGCTCGCGCGTGCAGTTGAAGGCCATCTCCGGGTTCGGGCCGAAGACGTTTGAACAGGCGGCGGGATTTCTGCGGATACGCGGGGGCGACAACCCCCTTGATATGACAGCGGTTCATCCGGAGTCTTACTCGGTGGTGGAGCGTATTGCCGCATTCCTCAATACCGAAATTGGAGATCTGATTGCGAAGCCTACGCTAGTCAAAGGCGTTGATCCCGAAAAATTTCAGTCGGAGGGCGCGGGCCTTTACACGTTGCGGGATATTTTGGAGGAACTGCGCAAGCCCGGGCGAGATCCACGCGAGCAGTTCGTTGTCCCTCAGTTTCGTTCCGATGTGAAGGAGATCACCGACTTAAAGCCGGAAATGGTTCTGGAAGGCACCGTCACGAACGTTACCAACTTTGGAGCGTTCGTTGATGTGGGCGTCCATCAGGACGGGTTGGTGCACGTCAGCGAGCTTTCCACACGGTTCATTAAAGACCCAAACGAAGCCGTGAAAGCAGGACAGATTGTGCGAGTGAAGGTGCTGTCGGTAGACCCAAAATCGCGCAGAATCGCTTTGTCGATCAAGGCTCTGCAACAGAGTGATTTGCCCAAGGTGAAGCATGCCCCAGAAACCAGGAGGCCGAATCCGAAAGCACCACCGGCATCGATGGACGACAAGCTAGCGAGGTTATCGGAACGGTTTCGAACCCGCTAGTTAATACGGCTGGCGATGCACAGGGCGTCAAGGAAAGTGACGCCAGAACAACTACTGCTTCGGCTGCGCTCTGCGCCGAGCAGTAGTTGTGTTCGAAGTCGAGACTCCAAGTTGCCGCAATTGCTGCTGCGCTTTGCGGGCGTCATCGGTGCGAGGATAGGTTTCCGCCAGATCTCGAAATTCCTGGATAGCGCGACTACGCTGACCGGCCTTCAGCAGCGCCATGCCCTTCATCAGGTGAGCATCCGGCGTTTTTGGATTTTGGGGATAACGCTCCAGCACGGAGTCAAACGCTTGTACCGCCCCGTTATAGTCGCCGCGATTATAGGCGATTTCGCCGATATAGTATTGCGCGCTGGGGGCGAGTTCCGTATTTGGGAAGTAGCTGAGATACTGCTGAAACTCCTGCAGCGCCAGATCGGCATTGCCGGTCTGGAGATCACGCCGCGCGTCGGTATAGGTCTTGTCAGCACTCATCCCGGGAGGAGGCGCCGACGCGGATGGGCCAGTCTGTCCATTGGAGGCACCGGGAGCCCCACTCGCAGCACCAGGCGCACCGGGCGCGGGCGGCGGAGACTGCATAATCTGCATCTGATTTTTCAGATCCGTCATCTTCGCATCCATGCGTTCCAAACGAGAATTCAGGTCAGCGAGGGAATCCTTCAGGGAGCGCATGTCGTCGCCCATGGTGTCCACCTTGGTGCTCAGGCCATTGACGGGCGCAAGCGACTTGCCGACTCCATTGCTTACAGACTCCTGGAGATTGTTCATGGCGGCGTTTGTTTTTGCCGAGTTCTCCTGGGTTTGCTGCAAGAGGACCTTCAAAGCCGCGAAGTTTTGATCGAGCGTTCGCTGCATCGTGTCCATCTTGTCCTGCAGCAGGGCAACATCGCGCTGAAGTTGAATCATCTCCTTGCTCGCCCCAAAAGAAAGCGCCGAGCAGGTCAGCGTCAACACAGCGATGCGTATAAACTTCATTCAAATTACTCCTATGGAGAGGACGGACAACCGATCCGTCCTCATTACCATTGTTTCCTTATTTTAGAGACTACTGCGCTGCCGAGAAGTGAGCGCGGCGGTTTCTGGCGTAACATTCCTCCGTCGCGTCGGTGCACAGCGGCCGCTCCTTGCCGTAGCTAATGGTCTTAAGCTTATCGGCAGGAATCCCCATTGCCATCAGAGCATCCTTAGTTGCAGTGGCGCGCCGATCACCGAGAGCTAAATTGTACTCGGCCGAACCACGCTCGTCGCAATGGCCCTCAATCGTAACGGCGAAGCTAGGATCTTGGGCAAAGATGGTTTTCAGCGCCGTAGCGTCGGATTGCAGGGTCGCTTGATCAGCTGGCCGTATATCGCTCTTATCGTAGTCGAAGTGAAGGTCTTGCACTTGACTGGCCAGGATCTCCGCCGGGGTTTGGCTGGGAGCTTTGGCAGGCGCTTCCGGTGGAGGGGGCGTACTGACAGTCACGGTTGCGTCAGCCTCGCTGGATCCGCCTGCATTAGAAGCAGTCAGATGATAGGTGGTTGTGCTTGTCGGATAGACGGCGCGACGCCCGTCGGGACTCACCTGGCCAATTCCCTCAATCTGGATGTTGTTCGCATCGCTTACTGACCAGCGCAAAGAAGCGGGCTGACCACTATTGATGGTGGAAGGCTCGGCGTTGAAGTAGTTGATGGTTGGCTTAGCCGGAGCTTGAGGCGGCGGCGGCGGAGGTGGGGGCGGGGGCGGCGTCTTCTTATGGCAAGCAGCCGACATCACTAACAACAGCGCGGCAGCCGCTGTCAGCGAAACTCTACGATTCGTCATTTTTCTGATCATTTCTCCTAGAAGACTTACTCACTTTACACTACGGATCTACTGCTCTGCATTCACCCAAACGGGCTTTTCATTGCTGCCTGCTTCGGTCAACGGATGCTTTCCAGTGCCATCCGCATTCATCACCCAGATCTGAGATTGCCGTCCACGCTTGGAAGCATAGACGATATGGGCTCCATCAGGGGCCCAACTTGGGTTTTCGTTGCGTCCTTCGTTTGCCGTGAGCTGAGTGACCTGCTGCGAGGAAACGTCCATCACAAATATGTTGTAGTTTCCGGGCTCAAACCCTCTCGTCCAGGCAAACGCAATGTGATCGCCGTCCGGGTTCCAGGCGGGGTTCGTTGCCTCCCCGGTACCCGCTGTCAAGCGCCGTACATCGGCACCCTCCATATTCATGTGGTAGATCTGCGGAAACCCGGAACGACCGGAAACATCCACCATGTCGTTTCCGGTCTTCGGATTGATCTTTGGCTCCACCTCGATGGCTCCCGACGAAGTGATACGGTGCAAGTTGCTGCCGTCCACATTCGACATATAAATTTGAGGGGCGCCTCCGGCTGCGGTTGAGGAAAACACAATCTGTTTCGAATCGGGCGTAAAGCTGACGAAAGCATTCATTGACGCACGCTGGTTATAGAAGGGCAGTTTGCGCCCTGTGTCGAGGGAAAAGATGTATAAGGCAGGATAGCCAGCCACATAGCTGGTAAAGGCCACGCGGCGGCCGTCCGGGGAGACCGAAGGGAACGTAGAAATCGAATTGTAATGAGTCAATTGTTTCTGGTCGCTACCGTCCCAGTTCATGGTCCAGATCTCCTTGTGGCCGGAGCGGTCCGAGACAAACACGATTTTGGTGCCCACCAGACTCTTGCCACCAAACTGAGCGAGGATATCGGCTGCGTACCGGTGGCCCGCATCGATGGCCCCGGCCTGATCGAGCGTCGCGGTGTAAATCTTGCCAAAGACCTGCGCCTGCTGGATGCTCGGCATGGTGGGAGCGGCGCTGTAGAACCAGCCGAATACGACAAGCTGGCCTTTATTTTCGCCACCATAGCCGATTCCGAGAAAGTTCGTGGAGACTGGCGGGAGGCTCCAATCGGTAAGGCGGTTTCCTTGTGGCGTGACAGTCCGCGCGGTGGATGGCGCAACGCCTGGGATCAAATCTGAAGGCTGCTGCGGAACCTGAAGTGGGTACAACGTTTTCGGGACATAATTGATCAGCGGCGAGGCCTGGAGATCATTTAGAACGGTCGTATTGAACGTGTTCATGAGGGGCGCAGCACCGCCGGAACCGCGAAAATCCGGCACAGCCACACGAGGTTTACCAGGATGGCTCTCAATGACGCCAGTGACCTGCTGCTGCATTGCAGGAAGGACGCCCGCGCTGCAAACGAGAATGAGTAAAGAGATAAGTAAGCGCATCAGCGTAAGTTGAATGTGAATTGAGCGGATATATAGCTATCGGTGATCTGCGGCGGCAGCGCCGGCATGGGGTTGGACTCGTAGACAGCTCGTAGAGCCGTATTGTCGATGGTCGGGTTGCCACTGGATTGCACGACCTGGGGATTCCGGACGCTGCCGTCGCGCATAATCGTGAAGCTCACAATGGCCGGTGAGGATTGGCTACGCGCATCGAGCCCATTGGTGCGCCAATTTTGGGCGATTCGCTCACGGATCAGCTCGGCATACCAGCCGAGGCGGTTTCCCAAGGGTGAATTCGGTCCAATTCCCACCTGTCCCGATCCGCTCTGTCCATACATAGGACTCGACACGGCTTGACGGGTACGGCTGTAAACCTGATTCTGCGGAGCGGGCTCCAAATACTTTTGCTGGCGCTGGGGACGCTCGGCCTGATGCTTGGGTCTTTGTTTGTCAGGAATTTCAATAGCTTTGTCGGGCTGCTTCTTTTCTGTGTCCTGCTTCGCGGGCGCGGTACGAACCTGCGACTCGGTATCGTTTGCCACAGGATTGGGCGGAGCATCGCGCCGCGGTATCGGGATGTTGTGAACCGGGGAGACGGAATAAGAAGGACCGCCGCCCGGATTGATGTCGCCCAGGTTCTGATGAGTCCGGTTCATCCAGAACCAGCTGAAGACGAAGAAGCCGACAACCGCGAAGTGGAAGAACAACGAGCCGAGGAAAGGACCGCCTACCGGATCCCGCTGGTCTAAGATATCCACCGGCTCTCGCATGCTAGCGCCGTTGACGGCTCGCCGAGTCGATGGGTGCAGTCACCATCTTGACATCAAACTTCGCCTCTCCCAGTTCAGCCACGATTTGAGCGATCGGGTCCCAGGGAGTTTCCTTATCCGCACGAACGTAGACGGAGGTGGCGTTATGGAACCGCTGGTGAATCCCCTCGGCCAATGCGTTAATGTTGATAGGTTTATCGTTCAGATATGACTCGCCGCTCTTCGTAATGCTGATGACCGGTAGTTCCTTGGCCGTATCACGGACCGTTTTGACCTTAGGAACGTTGATGTCCAGACCGAACTCCATCACGTTCGCCGTAATCATAAAGATGACCAGCAGAACCAAAACGACGTCCACTAGCGGGACTATATTGATCTCAGACACCGGGGCAGGGCCGCCGAAGCGGCGTCCGCGCCGTCCGCCTTCGCTGAAAGAAAACGCCATAGGCTATCCCTCAAAGTCCCGTTCCGCCAGGTTTTGAAACTCGATGGCGAAGTCTTCCATGCGGGTTCCCAATTCTTTTATACGAGTCCCGAAAATGTTGTAGAAAATTGCTGCCGGAATGGCGGCGATCAAGCCGACAGCAGTGGTTAACAGCGCTTCCGAGATTCCAGGAGCGACCGCACGCAGGCTCGCGCTGCCCGCATTACCAAGTCCCTGGAACGCATCGATAATTCCCCAGACCGTGCCGAACAAACCGATGAACGGCGAGGTGGACGCCACGGTAGCCAGCCAGTTCATCCGCATCTCCAGCTTAGTTACTTCCTCACTGATCCCCAACTGCAGGCTTCGTTCAACGGAAGGCTTGTTGACGAGGGCGCCGCGCTGGTTCACCTGGCGCTCCACTTCCCGGTAGCCGAAGTCAAAGACAGTGACCAACGGCGCGGAGTTGAATTGTTCGCTGGCGAGAGCAACAGCCTGCAGACTGTTGGCTTTGCGAAAGGCGCGAAGGAAACTACGGTTTTCGCGCTTAGCTTTCCCGAACACGCTACTCTTGGAGAAGACAATCGTCCAAGAGACCAGCGAAAAGATAACCAGTAGTGCGATGATTGCAAGAGGAACCGGTCGAAGGTTCAGAAAAAGGTCCCACAGACTCAGGTCCGCGAGAAACAGCAAAACGGGCAAATGAACAGCGTCCTTTCGTTACCTCGTCATTATTATATGAATCCCCGCAATTTTTGCAGGATTACTTGCGATTAAAATAGGCTAACGTTCATCTAATTTTCCCAAAGCAGTCTCTTATACTTCGTTCACATGCTAGTAGAGCTGATCGTCGAGAACTATGCAGTAGTGGAGCAAGCTCGCATTCGGTTTGGAGCAGGGCTTAACGTGCTTACCGGCGAGACGGGAAGCGGAAAATCCATTGTTGTCGATTCACTCGGCCTGTTGCTGGGGGCCCGTGCCTCGGCTGAAATGATCCGCAGCGGCGAACCTAAGGCTCGAGTTTCGGGCATTTTCGCAGTGGAAAGGACGCCAGTGACATTAGCGTTGCTGGCCGAGACGGGAATTGAGCATCCTGACGACGAGGAGCTCATCGTGGAGCGTGAAATTGCGGCCAGCGGAAAATCGCGAGCCTTTGTGGCGAACAGGCCTGTAACAACGGCGTTTCTACGGCAGCTTGCCCCAGCTCTCGGAGATATTCACGGGCAGAACGATCAGCAACTTCTGTTTTCGGCACAGGCGCAGCGCGAACTGCTGGACGACTATGCGAGTAACGGCGAGCTTTTAGAGCAGGTGACGAAGGTTTTTGGGGAATGGCGGGCCACAGGCGAGAAGTTGCGGGAACTGTCTGAGAATGAGCAGGAAAAACTAAGGCTTCTGGACCTATGGACCTTTCAGCGTAAAGAGATTGAAACGGTGCAGCCGCGCATAGGTGAAGACGTGGAATTGGAAGCCGAACGTCGTGTGTTACAAAATGTCACCCGGCTTCAGGAAAGCGCGGCGGCGGCCTTCGAGTTGTTGTATGACTCGCCCGAGAGTGCACGGACACAGATCCGGCAGGCACAGAAGCGCGTTGACGAACTCATTCGCATTGACGGTAGCCTTGCCGAAACGGGTAGCGGTCTGAAACAAGCAAGCGTCGCCTTGGAAGAGGCGGCATATGCTTTGCGCGACTATTTGGGCAAGCTGGAGGGTGACCCGGCGCGTCTGGAAGAGGTTGAAACGCGCCTGGAAGCACTCGACAAGTTGAAGCGCAAATACGGCGGGACGCTGGAGGAGGTGCTGGCGTTTTTGGCCGACGTTTCTCGCAAGGCGGACGAGGTGGAGAATGCCAGTGAGCATAAGACAGCCTTGGAAGCTCAGCAGAAGCGCCTCGGGGACCACTATGAGGTTCTTGCGGGAAAGCTGAGCGAGGCGCGGAAGAAGGCGGCGATACGGCTGAGCAAGCAGGTGGAGGCCGAACTGCGAGGCCTTGCAATGGGCGGAACTCAGTTTCAGATCACGGTCGAGCCAGGAATATGGACGTCCTGCGGCTTTGACGAAGTTGTCTTCCTTGTGTCGCCCAACCGCGGCGAGGAGTTGAAGCCGCTCGACAAGATCGCCTCTGGAGGAGAACTGTCGCGTATCGCCCTGGCATTAAAGACCGCAATGGGCGAAAGCGACGCTTCTGAATGCGTCCACACCTTGGTGTTCGATGAAGTGGATGCCGGTGTAGGCGGGGCGGCAGCGGCGGCAGTGGGCCGACGGCTAAAGACTTTGTCAAAACACAATCAAGTTATCTGTGTAACTCACCTGGCGCAGATTGCCGGCTTTGCCGATCATCACTATGCGGTGTCAAAGCGGGAGAAAAAGGGGCGCGTCACAACCGCGATTGAGGAACTCGGGCACGACGAGCGGGCGCGGGAGATTGGCCGGATGCTGTCTGGGGAACAAATTACGCCGGAAGCATTGCGACAGGCGGAACAGCTGATGCAGGCCGGAGCGCTGGCTAGCTAATCAGATTTCGCATCATTAAACCGGATACCTACCGGCCAGAAATGCTCTCCATAACGAGGGAGAATTAGCAGATGCCTTCATTAAGCGCCGAAGAAGTAGACAAGTTGAACCGGTACTGGTATGCAGCCAACTATCTGACGGTCGGACAGATTTACTTAAAAGACAATCCCCTTCTGGAGCAGCCGCTATCGCCGGACGACATCAAACCGCGACTGCTAGGCCATTGGGGCACAACGGCCGGGCTGAATTTCATCTATACGCATCTGAACCGAGCGATCCGGGTTCATGACCTGAACATGATCTACGTCATTGGACCGGGCCACGGCGGACCAGGGATCGTGGCACACACTTATCTGGAGGGCTCGTACAGTGAAATCTATCCCGCCATCGAGCGCAACCGCGATGGAATGAAGCGCCTGTTCCGACAGTTTTCCTGGCCATACGGCGTGCCGAGCCACGTTGCGGCCGAAGTGCCCGGTTCTATCAACGAAGGCGGCGAGTTAGGCTACTCACTTCTGCATTCCTACGGCGCCGCGTTCGACAATCCGGATCTGGTAGTGGCCTGCATTGTTGGCGACGGAGAGGCCGAGACGGGCGCGCTGGCCACGAGCTGGCATTCGAATAAGTTTCTCAATCCGGCAAAGGATGGCGCGGTTCTTCCCATCCTGCATCTGAACGGATACAAGATCGCTAACCCCACGATTCTGGCGCGGATCTCTCAGGAAGAGCTAAATAGCCTATTCGTGGGTTATGGTTACGCTCCGCGCTTTCTCGAGGGCGATGACCCGGCGACAATGCACCGAGCCATGGCAGAAACGATGGATGAAATGATCGGAGAAATCCGCGCCATCCAGCATCGCGCCCGCAACGATGGCAACTCCACGCGTCCACGCTGGCCGTTGCTGGTATTGCGGACTCCCAAGGGTTGGACAGGCCCGAAGGAGGTGGACGGAAAGCCTGTGGAAGGCACGTGGCGCGCTCACCAGGTGCCGGTCGACGACGTCCGGAAGAATCCAGAACATCTGGCAATCCTTAATTCGTGGATGCGGAGTTATCGGCCGGAAGATCTCTTCGACACGGATGGTAAGCTGCTGCCGGAACTTGCCGAACTCGCGCCAACCGGCCATAGGCGAATGGGCATGAATCCCCATGCGAACGGGGGACTATTGCTGGAGCCGCTCGTACTGCCTGATTTCCGCAACTACGCTGTGCAGCTTCCGAATCCGGGCGGCGTAGAGATCAGCGCCACTCAAGTTCTCGGAAATTTCCTGCGAGACCTGATGAAGTTAAGTCTCAGCAAACGTAATTTCCGCCTGTTCGGGCCCGACGAAACAGTGTCCAACCGGCTGGGCGCCGTACTTCAGGTGACCAGCAAAGAGTGGATGGCGGAAATACTGCCGGTCGACATCGATCTCACGACCGATGGCCGGGTGATGGAGGTTCTAAGTGAGCACATGTGCGAAGGTTGGCTCGAAGGGTATCTTCTCACCGGCCGCCACGGCTTTTTTTCCTGTTACGAGGCATTCATCCACATCATCGACTCCATGTTCAACCAGCATGCGAAATGGCTAAAGACCACGAGAGAGCTGGCGTGGCGGAAGCCGATCGCCTCGCTTAACTATCTGCTGTCGTCGCACGTATGGCGTCAGGATCACAACGGTTTTTCGCATCAGGATCCCGGCTTTATCGATCATGTGGCGAACAAGAAATCTGACGTGGTGAGGATCTATCTGCCGCCTGATGCCAATACGCTCCTCTCCGTAGCGGACCACTGCTTCCGCAGCCGCAACTATGTAAATTTGATCATTGCCGGAAAGCAACCGGCGCCCGTGTGGCTGGATATAAACTCCGCCATTGCGCATTGCACCAAAGGAATGGGGGTCTTCGAATGGGCAAGCAACGACGATGGCGACCCCGATGTCGTAATGGCATGCGCTGGAGACGTTCCGACTCTTGAGACGCTGGCGGCGGTCACGATCTTGCGCCAGGACGTGCCAGACATTCGCATCCGGGTGGTCAACGTAGTGGATCTATTGGCGCTGGAGCCTTCCAGCGAACACCCACATGGATTATCCGACGAGGACTTCGATGCCCTGTTTACCACGGACCGTCCCATCATCTTCGCGTTTCACGGGTATCCGTGGATGATTCACCGCCTTACGTACAAGCGGCATAACCATGACAATATCCATGTGCGTGGATACAAAGAGGAAGGTACGACCACGACACCGTTTGACATGACGGTTCTAAATAATCTGGACCGGTATCAGCTGGTCTTTGATGCGATTCGCCGAATTCCAAGACTGCAGTCCATAGTCGGCAGGGCAAATGAGCAGCTCGAAGCGAGAATTCAGCGGCATAAAGAGTATGTGATGGAACATGGTGAAGATCTGCCGGAAGTCCGCAACTGGAAATGGCAGTCGTGACGAGGATCACGCAAAAGCAATCTATTTTGGCCTTGAATTGCGGGTCATCATCGCTCAAGTTCGGCATCTATGAGGCCACCGAATCGGCAGCAGATCTGGTGGGAGAAGGCGAAGCCGAGGAAGTGGGCCGGGCAAATGGAAGTTTCCGGCTCACAGGCGCTGGGCAGTACGCAGGGTGCCACTTGGAAGAGCAGCGGCCATATCCTGACCACGCTGCGGCCTTCATGCATGCACTTGAATCGTTGAAGCGTTTTGCATTCCCGATTCCGCAAGCCGTTGGGCATCGTTTCGTGCATGGCGGCCCGGGCATCCGCGAGCACGTTAAACTTACGCCGAAAATCTACGAACAGCTGCGTGAAGCCATCCCCTATGCGCCACTACATATTCCGCCGGCACTCTCCGTGTTGGACGCGGTTCGGCAGCAACTGCCCGACACTCCGCAGGTGATCTGCCTGGACACTGCCTTCCACCGCAACATGCCCGAAGTGAGCAGGTTCTTTGCGCTGCCGTATGAAATGGCCGAACACGGAATTCAACGTTATGGATTTCATGGTTTGTCCCTTGAATCGGTCCTTGCGCAATTCGATCCAGTGCCAGACCGCGTAGTGGCTGCGCACCTTGGAAACGGGGCTAGCGTCACAGCAATTCGAAATGGCACGTCGATGGACACCACCATGGGATTGACACCCACCGGAGGCATCATGATGGGCACCCGGTGTGGCGACCTTGATCCGGGAGTCATGATTTACCTGCTACGAAACGGATATTCGACGGGGGCCAAACTAGAGAGCCTGGTTGACAAGCACTCCGGGATGTTGGGCATTTCAGGGACGAGCAGTGACGTCCGTGAACTCCTGCGAGCACGCGGGAGGGATTCCCAAGCGGACCTGGCGTTGAGGATGTTCTGTTATCAAACGCGCAAGGCTATTGCAGCGATGGGGGCCGTGCTGGGTGGGATCGACCTGCTTGTGTTTACGGGCGGAATCGGCGAGCATGCAGAGACGCTACGGAACGAAATTTGCGCCGGTTTACATTTCATGGGTCTCGACCAGTCGAGGATCCAAGTACGAACCTCCGAGGAAGACACGCAAATTTGTCGGATTACGGTGGGGCTAGCGAGCACGTAACGAGTCGTTGGAGCGAAGCACCCGACCGCCAGGCTAGAGGAGCCGAAAGAACGGCTGAGCGATGCGTGCGAATCGCGCCATGTAAAGCTCTATAGTGTATCCATGAGGCACACTTCCGCCAGCTTTTTTGCGCTTGTGGCGCTTTTTATGATCTTCCGCCCTATGTGGGCACAGTCTGAACGTATCAATTCACTACACGCCGAAGCCAGTTCCGCGGAAGCAAGCGGCAATCTCGCCACAGCTATTGAGAAGTATCGCGAAATCGTGAAGCTGGATCCCCGCCTCGCCCCCGCTTACAACAACCTTGGCGCTCTGTACTTTAAGCAAGGCGATTTCAATGATGCCGTCGACGTTCTTGAAAAGGGCTTAAAAGTTAACCCGAACATGATCTCGGCTTCCGCCCTGCTCGGGATCTCCTTGTATCGAATGGGTGAATACAGGAAGGCCCGGCCGCGCCTGGAAGCCGCTGTGAGGGCAAATCCGGCCGACAGCAATGCAGAGTTCACACTTGTAGACGATCTCACGAAGCTGGGAGATTTTGAAAACGCCGTGGTTCATCTTCAGCGGCTGTCGAAGCGGGACCCCACCAATGGACGAATCTGGTACTTGCTGGGCCGGGTCTACATGCAGCTGTCAGAACAGGCGCTCAGCAAACTCAATCAGGTCGATCCCAATTCGGTGTGGGCACATGAGATCTCGGCTGAAGTGATGGAAAGTATGAAGAACTATGACGGCGCGATTCTCGAGTACAAGAAAGCGGTCGAGATGGCTCCCCGGCAGCCGGGCGTGCATTACAAACTGGGTGATGTGTACTGGAGCCTTTCGCAGTGGGACAACGCCGCGGAACAGTTTGAACTGGAAAAGGAAATCGACCCGCAAAACTGCATGGTGGACTGGAAACTCGGGGATATCTTGCTACAGAAGAGCGCGGAACCGGAGAAGGCCTTGACTCTCGTCAATGAAGCCTTGACGACCTGTCCAAACCTGACGGAGGCGCGCGCTGACCGAGGCCGCGCGCTACTGAAGTTGCATCGGGAGCGAGAGGCCATTCCCGAGCTACTAATGGCCGAGAAAGCCAATCCCGCCGAACCGAGCAACCATTTCTTGCTGGCCCAGGCATACCGCGCAACGGGACAGACGGAAGAGGCCAGAGCTGAAATGAAATCCTTTAGTGACCTGGAGCAGAAGCTACGAGAGACTACTGCCGAGCGTGCGAGTGAAGTGATCAAGAACAACCAGACCGCTCATTAGGTTGAAAAACGATTATCGCCGTATACGTCGCAAGATAGGCGAAATTGCCGCTCGGGACTCTTCGATCCCCCAGTACGAGGTGCCTGCGAAATATGCCAGTCCATATATGGGGAGCACTACGGCTGCTGTTAATAGTGGATAATTCGTTCCGATAAGGCGCTTGACTGAATAACCAAGAGTGGCCGAAACAATAGCCATGGACCAAAGCCTCAGAAGGAAATCAGGAGGAAGTGGTGTTGCTCCGATCTTGTCTCGCAGTCCACGCCGTAGCAGCGCGAATTCTACCCAGCCGGCGATACCGGCCGAAGCGGTCAGTCCAGCCACGCCCCATTCCTGGTGAATCCCCAGCCAGCGCGGCAGTGGCAAGGCAAAGATATAGCCCAAGATTGTCGTAAGAACCACGCGAATGACAGCGAAGCGGAGCGGTGTCCTCGTATCGAAGAGGGCATAAAATGCCGATGAGTAGAGCCGTCCCAGCGAGGTGGCCAGCAGGCCCACAGAGGAACCGGCAAGCACAGCCCAGACATAGGCCACGTCCGCATGGCTGAAACGCCCCGTTTGATATAGAGCAGCCACGACGACATCACCCAAGATGAGAAAGGCAACCGCCGAAGGGACTATAAGGAAAGCGATGCGACGCAAACCGGCCGATAATCGGTTGCGAAGAAACGCAGCGACCTCTTCCCTGCTTCCGACCGCGCTAGACAGCGCCGGAAGCTCGGCTGCTGACACAGACATACTAAACAGACTGATCGGTAGCACGGAGATTATCTGTCCGTATCCCAGGCTCGCGACGGCGCCTAAAGGCAGCCAGCTGGCGATCATGGAATCGATGAAGGCGCTGACCTGCACGACGCCGCGGCTCACGAATACCGGACCGAAGTTGCGCATCACGGCACGAACGGATGGAGAGTGTATGTCGAGGAGCGGACGAAAATGGGGCAGTAACTGAAGCACCTTCGGCAATTGCACAAGAAACTGCAAAGCGCTCCCAACCACGTAGGCCCAGACAAGATACACGACCAACTGCGATTGGCCTACCTGCGCTCCGAGCAGAATGAGGGCGACGATCATTGTGCAATTCATGGCAACGGGCGCCATATAGGACAGCAAAAAACGGCGGTGACTGTTTAGGATGCCAAGGCACCAAGCGCTCATGACCAACAGTCCTGTTCCAGGGAACACGACTCTCACCAGCCTGATAGTCAGATTTCGCCTTTCTCCCGCGAAACCAGGTGCAATCACGGCAATCAAGTACGGTGTCAGCACAATTCCTGCCAGGACGAGCGCCGCGCAGATCAGCAGGAGAATTCCGAAGATTGCCGCTGCCAGATCCTCGGCCTCTTCATCATCGTGAGTGGCCCGGAGTTTGGAGTAGACCGTAATAAACGAAGCAGAAAGGACGCCCTCACCAAAGAGGTTGTTCAGCAGGTTGGGAATTCGTATGGCAGCACGGAAGGCATCCGCCACGATCGACTGGCTGCCAAGGTAATGAGCAGTGACACGCTCACGAAGCAAGCCGGTCAGTCGGCTTATCAGTATGCCCAGCGCCACCAGGGACGAGGCGCCAACCGACCTAGCCTTGCTCGTCGGAATGGGGTCCAGTTTTGAATTTTCAGCCGGTTTGCTCGACAGCTTCGGGTGCCGGGAAATGCGAATTCGAACTTGCAAGTGAGAAGTCTACTGTCTGAGGTTAACAATTGTTGGGAATTACTAAGATGCCACGGTGCATCCAAGAGGAAGATCAGGCTCTGTAATGAGACTCCATACTTTAGCTTTGCAGTGGATATTTTCAGGAATTCTTTCTCTGTGCCCTATCTGGGCACTACAAGCCTCCGGCTCTCCGCCGCGAGCCGATGACAAAAACGGAAAGCCGCCGGCAGCTCCCAGTATTCAGAAAACCGACGTTCTGCGCCAACTCAGCACGGCATTTGAAGAGATCTCCCAACGTTCCGGTCGAGCGGTGGTGCAAATATTCGCTCACGGCTACAGTCCGCTGACCGATGCGGAGGGCGGCGGCGAACTGCTGACTGCTGAAAACAGCAGCGGTTCAGGAATAATCATGAGTCCCGACGGCTACATCCTGACCAACGCCCATGTGGTGAAGGGGGCGCGCACGCTGAAAGTTCAGCTGAATGTGCGGACAGCTGCCGAACGTCGTGAACAGGGTGATAAAGAGGTGGACCGCGCACTTCCGGCTACGGTTGTGGGCATAGACCGCTTGACGGACCTGGCCCTTATCAAAATAAAGAAAACGAACCTGCCGTTTCTCACGTTTGCCGATTCGGATGAACTGAAGCAGGGCGAACTAGTGCTGGCCTTGGGCAACCCCCTTGGTTTGGATAACTCCGTAAGCTTAGGCGTGGTCAGTGCCATTGCCAGGCAGATCAAGCCCGATGATCCGATGGTCTACATACAGACAGATGCGCCGATCAATCCGGGGAACAGTGGTGGTCCACTCGTAAACGCCGATGGCCGGGTTGTGGGGATCAATACTTTTATCCTGACCCAGTCGGGAGGAAGCGAAGGCATTGGATTTTCTATTCCAAGCAACATTGCGGCCCCCGTGTTTTCCCAGCTAAAAACGCAGGGGCACGTTCATCGCGCGCAGCTGGGACTGGCAGCGCAGACGATTACGCCAGAGATGGCCGAGGGTTTGAACCTGGAAAACGATCATGGCGTGATTGTTTCCGACGTGGAGCCGGATGGCCCGGCTGCCCATGGGGGAGTCAAAGTGGACGACATCATCCTGTCTTTAGACGGCCGGCGGATGTACAGTGTTCATCAGCTTGAGGCAAAGCTATACGGCCAGCTTCCTGGAAAGCTTGTCACGCTAACAGTGCAGCGCGGTGCGGACCAACTGAGTCTCAAGGTGGAGACCGAAGAGCAATCCGAGGGGCTCGACAATCTGGCCGATGCGGTGGACTCCGTCAACAGTCTTGTCCCCGAATTGGGCATTGTCGGCCTGGACATTACAAAGCCCGTGCTACAACTGCTGCCTGACTTACGCCGACCGGAAGGCGTTGTCGTGGCAGCTCGGAAGGCAAACGTGCCGTACTCGGGACCCGCGCTTCAGGTGGGTGACGCGATCTACTCCGTTAATCGCCACGTCATCAGCAACGTAGCGCAACTAAAACAACTACTCGGGGCGATGAAACCGGGGCAGGCCGCAGTTCTTCTGATCGAGCGAGAGGGGCACCTGCTATATGTTCCTCTTGAATTGGACTGAGGGGAACGTTAACGTGAATACTGGAATGAATCAAGGACCAATTTCGACCTTCATTAAGCATCACTACCGTCACTTCAACGCAGCGACCCTGGTGGATGCGACGGAGGCCTACATAAAGCATCTGGACAGCGGCGGAAAAATGTTTCTGACGTTGGCCGGAGCGATGAGCACAGCGGAGCTCGGCGTTTCTCTGGCGGAAATGATCCGTTGCGAAAAAGTGCATGGAATCTGCTGCACCGGCGCAAACTTGGAAGAAGATGTTTTCAATTTAGTTGCACACGATTTTTATGAGCGCGTTCCGCACTGGCGCGATCTGACGCCGGAAGACGAGCAGAAGCTGCTCGACAAGAACATGAATCGCGTCACTGATACCTGCATACCGGAAGAAGAGGCAATGCGCCGCATCGAGGGCGTAATCTTGAAAGAATGGACGGCAGCGGATCGCACGGGCCAACGTCTTTTCCCGCATGAATTCTTCTACCGGATTTTGAACTCGGCCGATCTGCAGAAGAGCTTTCAAATCGATGTAAAGAATAGCTGGCTGTATGCGGCTATGGAACGAAATTTGCCAATCTTTGTGCCTGGATGGGAGGATTCAACGCTGGGCAACATGTATGCCGGCCACTGCATTTCCGGTGACGTGAAAAACGTCCACACCGTGCGCACCGGCATCGAGTACATGATGGAGTTAGCCGACTGGTATACGCGAACGGCGGCACAGTCCTCCATCGGATTCTTTCAGATCGGCGGCGGAATCGCCGGTGATTTCCCAATCTGCGTAGTGCCGATGCTGCGACAGGATTTACAGCGGGAAGATACACCGCTGTGGGGTTACTTCTGCCAAATCAGCGATTCCACGACAAGTTACGGTTCTTATTCGGGTGCGATTCCGAACGAAAAGATCACGTGGGAGAAGCTGAGTATTCGTACGCCAAAGTTTGTCATCGAATCCGATGCGTCGATAGTCGCTCCCTTGGTATTCGCCGGCGTCCTGGGCTGGTAGGATAATAAAAGTCACGCGGTGAGGTGGCAGAGTGGTCGAATGCGGCGGTCTCGAAAACCGTTGAACCTTTACGGGTTCCGTGAGTTCGAATCTCACCCTCACCGCCAGCTATCGAAACTGGCCTAGATTCGCGCTATTTGATTGTTTGTTCGGTATTGCGAACAAGTAATTATCGATTCGCTTTGCTTTAGCATCGGCTTAGCGCATCCCGGGTAAAGGCATGCCGCTTTAGCTTGGCCAATATCTTCTCATCCACTAGCTATGATCTCTTATCAGGGCGGCGGTGTTGTGTGACTCAGCTATTCAATTAGATTTTCGGTGGAACGGCTCGACCCAAACACGCCTGCTAGTACTTCGAAGTTCAGATCTTAAGCTATCTCGGCCTTCTTGCTGTAATCGGAAGACCCCACTGGTGAGGCGGCAGAATTCCCCAGGCAGGCACAGATCCTTCATGAACTTGCACTTCGATGAACCCGGCTTCCTCAAGCTGGTGAACAACATCCGCCCGGCTGAATTCTCTCATTTCTAAGGTCGAGCCGGGGCCACCATGAAAAACTAGGTCCTTATGCAATTCAAATCCACCCTCTGCAGTCCGATTCACCAAAATGTAATCCTCACCGAGGTTCACGACTTTAAACTGATGTAAGTTCGGGAAGTGTTCCTTCGTTTTCGGAGTGTCCGTAAAAGGGACGGTCAAGACGAGTAATCCACCCGGCTTCAGAATGTCAAAACTGCCTTGAAAAGCTCGAGACACGGGAGGGGGAACGTGCTCGAAGACCTCGGTTGATATCAGGAAATCGCAAGCCTTGAATCGGTTCGGCGGCAGAATTGTAATGTCGAGAAACGGTTCTTGATGATAGAACGTGTTCGTGTAGGAAAATTTCTTTTCCAAAATTTTGGCGTAAGCTTCCCAATCGCTCAGCCCAACGCCAACAATCTCCGGCAAATGTGGAAAGTCGGGAAGGCTCACCGAGCGTTCAAATAGACCCAGGCTTAAATGATGAACAATGCCGCGCATACGAACAGACGAGCCGCAGAACGTACAAGTCGGTTCCTCTCGCGGATCCCAGACGGAGGGAAACGTAGGCATCCAATTAGCGCAAATGTTGCATCGAAATCCATCGGCCATAGTGAACTTGAATCAAATATCCATGTGCGACACTCGTTTCGCGGCTCGGCAGATTTTTACTAGGGCCCTGGGTTCCTTCAGAATCAGTGTGGGCTTGCCCTCCGACTTTAGCACTGGACGCACAACTCTCCACTAAATCTTACATCCGCGATAATTACTTTTCGGAGAGGATGAAGCACCACTGAGAGCCTTGGATGCAATCAGTATCCTAGCGCGTCTCCTTGGCTCACTCCGGACGGTCAAACGGCAGTACGGGCAGTTATTTCTTCCAGGTGTCCCAGCACTGTGCCGATATCCAATCACCGCGAGTGTCGCACAGATATCCATCAGTTATGGCCAACTTCAGTTAACTATCGATGGGGGCTCTGTCGCTTCTGATCCTGCTCCGCAGATATTGAGTCTCGGCTTTTGCTAATTCAGTCAGCACCTTTGCTTTCTTTAACTCCTCTGTTAATTGCTCAACCTCGTTCTTCAGCGCGAGACATTGCGATTCAAGCTCTGGAAGCCGCGACTGTAACTTCCACATTTCCGCCGTCGCATATCCGAGATCGCCACGGAGTTTCTCGACTTCGGCTGGGCTATCCATCACACTCGTCACACTCGCGGGAAGTTCAATATCAGAAGCAAGAGCAACCAGAAACGGACTATTCATTCCGTTCTCAATCCGTCGGAAGGTTGATCCATTCTCGGAATAGAAGAATTCTAAATTACTTGTGCTGCAGTCCTTATCGGCATTTATCATCACGGAACCGTGCAGACTTCGCTGCTCGAATATACTCACATGCTTAAAATACTGGCGCAATAATGAATGGAATTCCTGGCGATCTACTTCTTTCCTGTGAAAAGGATTGGTAGATGTCAGCGTCGCTTGGTAATATGGGCGGTCCGGCGTTGATATGATCAAAACGCCGTTAGCCTGGAGGACTCGCTTTAGTTCAGACAGGAAGGCTTCTTGATCTTCTAAATGCTCCACCGTTTCAAAGCTGACTGCCATATTGAATGAATCAGACTCGCACGGCAACCTGGTAGCATCACCAACTCGAAAAGAGAGCTTTTGGGATTCATACCGACGACGAGCGTTTTCCACAGATTGGATATCCACGTCGACGCCGACTACCGTTTTGGCAGCTTGGGCCAGCAGAGCACTTCCATATCCTTCACCAGAGGCAACATCAAGAAGATCGCGTCCCTCAGCGAACTTAAGAGCAAACAGGTAGCGATGAAAATGCTCTAGCTGAATTGGGCCTTGTATGCCAGGGATGTATCTCTCGCCGGTCATCGGCAGGTCTGAGCTACTCGGAAAGCTAAAAAAAGATTGTTTCATTAGGTGCAAAAATAGACCATCAACACACTATGCTGGCTGCAGATGCTCTCGGTGTTCCCTAGCTAAGTTTCCCGCTCTAAGCTCTGCATTCCCGCAGAATTCATCCTCCAAGTAAAGTGCATCGACGAGCGTGGCCGGTAGGACCATATTGTGTTCAACAAGAGCACGCAATGGTAACTGAGCAATTTGCAAATTGGGAGAACTCAGCAAGACCTCAGGGCCAAAGCTTCGGATAAGATCATCAAAATATTCATCAACCCCCTTGAATACTTCCTTCAGCGTACGGAAGGCAAACTGTGAAAGACCTCCTGATTTGAAGGTAGGAGTCGCGCGGCCACCATTAACTTCGAACCGGAGCACCTGCCCATGAGGAGCGGTAAGAAAACTTTCGAGAATTCTACAGTGCCGAAGAACTGGGCAAGCGGTCTCCGCGAATGTCTCCCTATCCGCAAAGCAGCCAAAAGCAAATCCGCCCGCACCTTCCACTCTTGACACGTCCTGGGTCGTGGCGATGTAGAGCCCTACTAGCGACTTGTCCAGAACCGTTTGAAGGGCGTTCTGGATGGATCCACTATAGCCGATATCGATCAATCCGATCTTTTCCGCATCCATCATTCCGTTCTCTCGGCAATATTGCCTGAGGCCCTCCAGTTCCCTGCCTCCGTGCTCAACAATGTAGGGCTTTAAAATATTCAGCACCTGTCCGACATAATTGACGTCGTTAGGAAGCAGGATATTGGTGTGCCCAAGTTCGAATTCCGCCGGCAGAATTAAGCCAAGTCGAGCTTTTAACAATTCAGCGATACTGCCGCGGAATCCGGAGCCAAAGGTGATCTGAGATGGATCGAACTTAACACCCTGACCAGCCGCAATCATTGCCCGCCGAGATGCATAAAGGTAAGTCGCCGGAACTGATATGGGCGGGAGAATCTCTTGTAGCTTCAGGTACAACTTGTGAAGGAAAAAGCCTTCTCTGGACAGGAAATACAAATGCGTAAGCGACTTGACTACCGGATGAGTGAAGAGCCACGAAAAGAACCCAAAAAATAACGGCCCGAATACAGCATAGCCGAGGTCTTCGGCATTCAAGATACGTAAAGGTCGAAACCGGCGATCAGGCAGGAAGGGACTATTGAAAAAACGAGCGGCGACTGGCCCTAGGGCCAAATCCGCCGACCAGTTACGTTCGACCGGAACTGAAATTCCGGCGTTGACCATCAGCGCAACTGGACTCATTACATGAAATATGCCAAGGCGGCGGTCGCCAGGTAATTGCGCATCTGAGTGCTCATTGTCCCCAATGTGAAGCAACCGCTTGGAGTGCAACTCTTCGGATGTGACAAGAAAGTCCCACATGTCACCTCTATCTTTTCGAACGCCGCGCACCGAGGACAGATAAATTTCGTCAAACAGATCGAGTATCTCGAACTGTTGCAGGAGCTTTTCCACGAACTCTCTGGAGAAATAAGTATCACTTACAGCGATTATTCGCTTGCCCAGGGATCGAGCGTATTTCGCGGCCTCAACCATATCGGCTCGCGGATTGAAAGCTCTGCTCTCACACGCCAGCTCAAGCTGCTTCGCAAGAGCCAGGTTTTGAGAAGTCCACGATCCTTCGGAAGGGAACTCGTCATATATTTCATCGAGGTTGACATCTTCCTTGAAATTCTTTTTTCTCCGCGCCAACTCTTCAGCGTGCTTGCGAACTCTAAAGAAGTTTTCCAGTCCAGGCACCTGGTGACTCAGCAACCAACCTGTATACTTCTGCAGCGAGTCTGGTGTGAGGACCATTCGGGTGACTAGGGTGTCAAAAATATCAAAGGAGACAACATCTGCGGCCTCAATCCCACGATAAAGATCCTGCTTGGTCCGGTGAGAATACTGATAAAGGTTCTTTCGGCTCCAGTTATGCCGTAGGGATCCAGCTCGATAGTCAAATTCAATGAATCCATATCCCTGGCTCCTGGCGATTGTTACGATACTGCGTTCTATCACGTGCGCAACCGTACCGTCGTTCTGCCCAAGTTCCGATGGAAAGTCCTCATAAGTCCACCGAGCGTCGAACAGCGGTTTAAGCGCACGTGGACGAGCCCAAAACATCGATCCAACCGGAAAGTCTATATACTCCAGCGGCCTCGAGTACGGAAGGGAAATCCGGCGGTAAAAAGGTTCAATTAAATGAGAATTGGACAACCAGTGATGTGCCCAGTAGGGTAACCAGTAGTGTGTGGCTGGATATAGGACACCTAGGTCTTCGTTTCCGAACAATTCAATAAAGGAGTTTATTAGATATTTACTCCCGAGAAGCGATTTATAAAGATGTGACCGCCATTCGGCCGCCGCAGGGCCATTGTGAAGAGATTTCTTTGTATGCAGATGCAGGAAGAGATCGTGCTTCTGAATTAAATCAGAAAACTCCACGAGAAAAGGTGCGAAGTTTCTTCCTCTATTCTGACCTACTTTTACAAAGAGAGTTGTCTTCAGTCCACTTCGTTCAACTAGCTTTTCGATTGCCTCTACGTGCGCGGCAATCGGCGTAGTGACCAGTAGATTGAAGTTACAAGGAAAGTTCTTGAGATAACTGCAGATTTCCTCAAACACGTCGAGGTAGAAAACATGGACCGCCACGGCAATGCTGGGGTGCCTGGAAGTATTCTGAATGATCGGGAGCGGTGTACAAGGTCCCCACCGATCTTCCTCGGGCTCCGAATGAACACTTTGGGCGTATCTCTGTTCGTTTGGCCCCGGTTCAAGAAACCACAGAAGAGGTCTCCGGCCCAAAGCCGCAATATCGGGGTGACGCTTCAAAAAGTCCGCCGGATCAAATAGGGGGCCGGGGGCATATCCGGAATTTGCACCAGAATGTACATAATGCTCCAAGGGATCCATTCCGGAACCGTGGACATCGGGATAGGCAGCGCTGTACCAGCCTTCATCAAACAAGCCGGATTCCGATACGATTTTCGTGGCGGGAGACCATCGCCGGATCTTTCGACCTTCTTCCCGCCCGGCTTCAAGATAGTGGATCAGGGGATTGACACCCGCAGCAGCGACATCCGGATGTGTTGAAAGGTAGAACTCCGAATCAAAACGTGGACTCGGTGCCCGTCCTTCCTGAGCGCCTGCCTGCAAGTAATGGGTGATAGGATCGACCCCAGCGGCTGCCACATCGGCGTATGTAGTGCGGTACCAATCCGCATCGAACAAGCCGGACTCAGCGATCAGCGCATAATCCCGACTCTGATAAGCGGGCGCGGCTTTGGCCGAAATTTGAAATTGCTTGGAAGGTGGTCTTTCCTGCCCTCTAGCTTTCGGATCGCGAATCAGCGGTTTAAGTTTGGAAGTAAACAAGGGCCAACAATTCCTCAACAACGAAACCAGATTGGATGCTTTAGTCATGTTCAGACGCTCGAAGCTTGCCGAGATGAATTGACCGTCTCTTTATTGACAGACCGATTGCTCGGAGCGTGCAGCTCATTCATGCTGACAAAAGCCATTCTCCGCTTTTTAGAATGCATGTTCTCTCCTGTTTACTCGAAATAATTTTGTCCCCTCTGGACGGTCTCTTACTGGGTTCTTCCATGGCCTTATTCGGCTAACTATGTCAGTGGATTGTGCCAAGTATGCGAAGACCTGCATCTTTGCCCGCCTTCAAGTGTGATACCTAAACAGCGTTCTTCGCCTCAATCTTGTTTGCGAGTCTAAACAGTGCCATTCCGAATCGCTTATATCGGAGTCGAGTTTGGCTTGATCTGAAACCAGCTTTTACTACCAGAGGCCAAAGATCACGCTTGCCGTAATCCATCTTATGGTTATTCATCTCACAGGCTGGCTCGTCCCGGATTTAACCCAGAAACTTCCAGAACAGGTTAGCTGCCATGTGGGGCATTGATCATCGAGAGTCCTCCGGGTTTCAGCATTCCCTCGCGCTGTTTCGATGCTTCTGGCGGATCTTTGAGATGCCTTAGAACTGAAATGAAAAGGACCAAATCAAAACTGATTTCCGTTAGCCTTGGAAGAACGGCGCTAACAGGACCTCGAACGAACTCGAGCTTCGGAATTCCGTCACATTCCTCGGCAATACTTGCACCTACGCCGACGCCCTTCGCTAGTCTTGACTGAATTATCCGCAGATAACCAGCCTTGTATCCGCAACCCATGTCTAATGGACCCGGTCTGTTCTCCTTTGAACACTGCTGAGATCGTTCTGCCGACGAGCACCGTGCGAATCCGATCAACGAATGTCGAACCTTCTTGGAGATTGGATTTCTCGCGGGTTGGCGAGAACGATTGAAGTACTTCGCTCTGACTCATTGAGGCGCTCCTTCTCTGTAAGGCGGCAGAGTTCTTGTACGCTGTTGTCTCGCGCGTGAGTGAAATGAGCAAGCAGCCTTGTCCAATTCACGCCCGAGCCTAGAGAGACAAACATGCGCAGCGAGACCAAAGAAGCAAAGCAGCTGAGAGGAAATACAAAGGACATGTACTCATCGGTATTTGCAGAAAATGACGAAACATCAATTAATTCCAGGAGGGCTAGACGCGTTATGATCGCTATCCATGCTGCGCAGGCGATTATCGCCCCCGCTGCGCAAGTACGATTCCAAACGCACGCCCCCCAGCAAAATAGGAACGCTAACCAGCCAGCAACGATCAGTATCCGGAGAAAACGGGCATACATTTTGATAACTGAACCCTTTGCGTGCATAGCCAGCGCTACAATGCCAGTGTCTGGAACTGATTGGCGGGCTCCGGGAGGTGGAATGTAATTATAAACGTTCAAAAATGCGGCGGCACTTTGGACTTGTTCATTACTGCCGAAAGACGGCCCGGCGTCAATGCTTGGCGGATCCTTGAATATCAATTTACGGAAAAAGGCGTTTAAAGACTTCGGTACGGCCCGCAATTCCTGCACACCCATCTTCGGCATGAACGGAATCAGCGAGTGATCGCAAGAGATTGTTCTGGCTTCACAAGCGTGCTCCACTTCGTCGTGTACACGGCGGTAGAACGCGGCTGCCACCGGGGCACTCGCATAATCTCCATCGATAAAGGCTGCGTCCCGAAAGGCCCATACAAACCAGCCATAGGCATAATCTCCACAGGTTCTTTGGGAAAACTGGCATCCGAATGGCTTCCAGGCAGTAATGTAGGGTGAACCTGGATCATCGAATAATTTGCGAAGCCGGGCAAACGTCGGGCTGATTTTATATGCGATTTCTCTGGATTCCTTGGACACCACGAGATAGGGAACATTCTTTTCGGTATGAATAGAGGCTAAGGCCTCCAGAGCGCCCTCAAAATCGCCCTTAATATCTACAGTTGAAAACGTATGATACTGGTGAAAATTAACTTCTGACACTATGGTCGGCACAAGAGCAAACGAAAGCAGAAATAAGCCGAACGGGGCAACTAGTGACTGAAGCAGTCTGGATGAGCGGTAGTTTGTGTATCCAAAGTACAGCAACAACAAGAGAAATGCGGGAAGTAGAGTAGCTCCTTCCTCTCTCGTTATCCACATCCATCCTAGGAAGACTCCTGACAGCGCCATAAACAAATTGCGACGCCATCCGTTGCATAGCAACGCAAGTATCAGGAAAGAAAACGAAACCAGGAATTGCGAACCGTAAATACCTTCTCTTAAGATGCGTTCTGTTTCGGGCCCAAAGTTCCAGAGTACGGTCTCGAATAAGAGAATCGAGAAAACGCCGGATTGGAAAACATAGAGTGTGACAAGTGAAAGCAAATATACAGAAAAGGTGAAGAACAGCGCCTGGACCAGCGGGACGGGTAAACGGAGGAAAGAGACGGCTGCCAGAAAGAGAGGGTAGCCTACCCCCTTCATTAGGGTGTACTGACTGTAGGGGCCGAGCCATTTGCCTGCCGCAATGCCGCGCGCGTGTTGAATAAATAAGCCGTCGTCATGGGGAGCGCCAGGTTGGAGAGAAAAAGGCACGTTCACCTGTAAGACCGCATAAAGGATAGCGCTGATGAAGGCAATTACACTTAGTGTAATGAGGGCACGAGAGCTCACTTGTTTCAGTCCCGGCATTTCACGCAAATTCAAACCGGGCAAGGCACCATCGCTGACCGCGATTTCTCGTCTTAACTGCGTCATTTAAAAAAACATTAATTAGGTTGAGGATTAAAAGCAAGCTCTTAAATCTGCACCGCTGCGGACAAAACGGTCATATCATTCCCCCTAGCGTCGCCTCCCGTATACCGCTCCACTCCGCCCCGTGGCTCCCCGTCAAAGACAAGCTGCCCCCTATCCATCACCAGACACCGGTCACAATACTCCAGCACCTGCTCCGGGCTATGCGTCACCAGCAAAATCGTCTTCCCCAGTTCCCGGAAACGCTGCAGACGGTCAAAGCACTTTTGCTGAAACTGCACATCACCTACGGCAAGGATCTCATCCATCACTAAGATATCCGGGTTCACCTCGGTCGCGACCGCGAACGCCAGCCGAGTATACATTCCCGACGAATACTGTTTTACCGGCGCATCTATAAAATCACCGATATCTGCAAATTCGATGATCTTTTCTTCGCGGCTACGAATCTCACGCTTTGAGTAGCCTAACAACAACCCATTCAGCGTAATATTTTCACGGCCTGTAAGCTCAGGATGAAAACCAGCCCCCAGCTCTAATAGGGGCGCGATGGTCCCATTCACTTCCACTTTACCGACAGTCGGCTTATAAACCCCGGAGATGATCTTTAATAGTGTGCTCTTGCCCGAACCGTTGTGCCCCAGTATTCCGACCATTTCTCCACGAGACACTTCGAACGATACATTCTTTACTGCTTCGAAGTCATGGACCTTACTCTGGTGACGGAAAAACTTAGAGAAGAGCTCGCGGACCGTATCCGGTCTCTCTTGGACGACCCGAAACCGTTGTGTCACGTCCGAAACTTTAATCACAAAATTCACTAATTCCATTTCGGCACTCAGACGTAGTAAACAAACTCTTCCTGGTGCTTACGAAAAACGGTAAATCCGATGATTAGGGTCGCAAACGCACACACAAAAGAAGCCACGATGGACCGCAGTTCCGGGAGTTGCCCGTAGTACACCGATAACCGGAATCCATTCAAAACGTAGATCATCGGGTTGAGCTTAAACAACCAATGATACTGGCTCGGGAAAAGCGTCAGCGGATAAATAATGGGAGTCAAATAGAACCAAGCCTGCAAGACAATTTGCAGAATATGAGCCACATCGCGGTAGTACACATTTGCGGCTGCGAAGAAGAATGTAGCCCCCATAGTAAAGATGGTCAGCGCAATCAGGGGCACTGGTAAATAAATCCATGTCCAATGAAACGGCTGCCCAACGGCTACGACGATAATCGCCAGCGGAATCAGCGACAGCAGCAGGTTGATCATGTTGGACACAACGGCCGCTACAGGAAACACGAGCTTTGACACTCTAACCTTTTTGATAAGATCGGCATTGCCAACAATGGATTCCACAGCATAGGAGAGCGATTGCGTAAAAAATGTCCACGGTAGCAACGCGCTCAAGAGGAAGACCGCATAATGCGGAATGGGGAATCTCATGATGGTAGAGAACACGAGCGTCAGTACCAGCATGATGAGTGCGGGATTTAGCAAAGCCCAGAGAAATCCCAGCACCGAATTCTTGTATCGGATTTTAAGATCTTTTAGCGCTAGCGCCCATATCAGCTCACGATAGCGGAGGGTGTCCCGCAACAACTCAATCATAAAATCCCGATATCGTGCATTATAGCTTGCTAAGCATGGCAGGCCGTACGATCCCACTGCGATACGATGATGCCGATGCGATACATTTCGCGGCGGTCTGCTTGTTCCACCATGCTCCTGGCAGGGCCTCTTCTGGGGCTCACTCGCACATTGGTGGCGCAAAATAAACGTCAGAAGGGGAAAGAATTGATCTACGTCGGAACTTACAGCAAAGGGATCTATGGTTTTCACTACGATGTCCAGACGGGAAATTTGGAGTCAGCTGGATTCCTAGGAGAGCTGCCGAATCCATCCTTTCTGATCCTCCATCCCAATCATCAATACCTCTATGCCGTCAGTGAACTGACCGGTGATGACAATCCCATGGGTGGCGTTGCCAGCTTTGCTGTCAATTCCCAGAACGGATCATTGAGACTGCAAAACAAGCGATCCTCCGAAGGAGCCGCACCGTGCCATCTTGCCTTGGACAAAACGTCCAAAATGCTGATGGTTGCCAATTACGTTACGGGAACGGTCTCGTCCTTCCCGGTCCTGGAGGACGGGACGCTGGGTGAAGTCGCGTCTGTGATGAAGGCCTCTGGTTCCAGTGTCAACAAAAAACGGCAGGATGGCCCACATGCACATGAAGTGGTGGTCTCGGCGGATAACCGATTCGCATTTGTTCCCGATCTCGGCTTGGATGAGATTCGTATTTACAAGATAGATCCTTCCACAGCTACTCTCACGCCTCACGATCCGCCGTCGGTCAAAATCGCGCCGGGATCGGGACCCCGCCATCTCGTCTTTTCCGGAAGTGAAAAATTCGCCTATCTTATCAGCGAACTTCTGTCGACCGTAACGGTGTTCTCCTACAATGTCCAGGAAGGTTCCCTGAAGGAACTGCAGACGGTCTCCACTCTTCCTGCCGACATCAAAGACAGGGATGGCGCGGCCGAGATCAAGCTCGATCCTTCCGGCCGGTATCTGTATGCCTCCAACAGGGGCTATAACAGCATCGCCGTGTTTTCAGTCAATAAGGAAAACGGCATGCTGACAGAAGTGCAAATCGAGAAGATTGATGGCAAAATGCCTCGCTACATTACGCTCGATCCGGAAGGTGAGCACCTCTTGGTAGCCAACCAGAAGACCGACAACATTCTCGTGTTTAAAGTCGACCAGAACACTGGCAAGATTGCTCCTACCGGGCAGAGCTTCCAATCGCCGTCTCCGGTTTGCCTCGCCTTCTTACAAGCTGTCAAATAAGGCTGTGGGAGCTGGCTTTGCAGCTCCCGTTTCCCACCATGCGTGGCCTATCGGTGATCGTCACGATGATCGCCCCTATGATGATCTCCGCCTCGAGAATGCTCTGGGCCCCTTAGCTCATGATGTTCCGTGCGTGGGCCTGGAGAATGATACTCAGGGCGACCATAGGCTCCACGAGTTGCCCACGTGCGGTTCCAGGGACGATTATCGATAATGATGGCGTGCTGCCGCCACTCGAGACCTGGGTGTCCCCATCCCCACGGACGGAACGCCGCACCGATAACGATCGCCGCGCCAAACCCGATTGCCGCAGCGACGGCGACCCCACGACGGGGCGGAGCATACACGATATACGGGTTATATACCGGGACGTAGTACAAATCAGGATTCACCGGCACGATCTGAATATCACCAGGGCCGGCGAAGATCACCCTGTCATAGCCATTCGAGCGTAAGTAGCCGTAGTTGTAGGCTTGTTGGCGCATGCGCTGGACAGCATCCATCACGTCGCCTCGCTGCACGAGCACGGCGTTTCCCAATCCCTGGGTCCATCCCATATTGCTGGCCATATAGTTCAATACCGATGGAAATGGAAGCAGAGCAAGAACACTAGGGTCCCATGGCAAGTTGTCCCCCTGTATAGCAGCCGCTAGCTCCGGCCCTCTGAGATAGCTGTGCTGATTGGCCCAGTTTGCCGCATCCGGTATCTCGTTCGTAAAGGTGGAAGCGGTTAATACCTGAGCGAGCAGAGGGTCGGAGTACAAGGCGATAGGCCCGACCAATTGATCGAGCTGCTGGGGAGCCAAGAGCGGAGGAGCATATGGCGATTGCACCTGCGGGTAGGACTGACCCTGTGGCGGCGGGTATTGCGGTGGCGGATATTGTTGGGGGGCAGGTTGCTGTGGGTACTGCCCTTGCGGATACTGCTGGGAAGGCGGATATTGTCCTGAAGGCGGCGGATACTGCTGTTGCGGATACGAAGTCTGGGCGTACGCGGGGACCTCCACCGGACTCAGCATGAAGATCGCCGATAAAACCACTGAGCAGCTCTTCGTAACGAATTCTCTTTTCATATATGCGGCTCCTATGAATGGCTCCTGTTAGTGATTGATTTTTGAGCCCTTTGCTTGAAGAGACGCTCGTTGTTACGGCAAGGATACTGACGCACCTGTTAACGTTTGTTTAATAACCAAATTAGGGAAATACCTCAATACCGAAATGATCATTAACACCCGGCTCATTGACCGCACCGCCTGGATGCTCGTGTTCGTGGCCATTATGACAACCGTGGTCTCCGCCCGCATTGCGAACGAGCCCGCGACACAGACCAAGCAGGCTAATCCGAATGCACTACCCATTGCCGTCGATCGAGGCGCCTCAGGCTTAGCGCGCATTCTCACTTCGCTTCGCACGCGTGCCAGCATTCTCATGATCACGGCACACCCGGATGATGAAGACGGCGGATTGTTAGCCTTTGAGACCCGGGGAATAGGAGCGCGAGGTGCACTCCTCACACTTAATCGGGGCGAAGGCGGGCAGGATGCGATGTCTACCGATCTTTACGATGCACTCGGCCTGATGCGCACCCAGGAGCTTCTAGCGGCCGACCGCTACTATGGCGTCGATCAATACTGGACCAATGTAATCGATTACGGCTTCTCCAAAACTCGCGAAGAAGCATTGAATAAATGGAATCACGAACGAGTACTCGCCCAAGTGGTGAGGGTGGTGCGTATGACGCATCCCCTGGTTCTTACATCGGTCTTTGTAGGAGCGCCGACCGATGGGCACGGCAATCATCAGGTAGCTGGGCAAATGGCGCAAGAGGCGTTCGCTGCCGCCGGGGATCCGAATCGCTTTCCCGACCAGATTCGCGAAGGCCTACACCCGTGGACTCCGCTCAAGGTCTACGAGCGGGTTCCTGTCTTTTCCGCCACGAAGGAGGGTATCTACGATTACGCGACTGACAAATATGTCCCAGTCCGGTTCTACAATTATGTCGACCATACCTGGATCAACGGCAAACCGACGGCCGATGTCAGTATTTCCGAAGGCAGTCCGGACAGTGCAGCTGGTCTGACGTTCCTGCAAATCGGCCGTGAGGGGCTCGGACAACAAAAAAGTCAGAACGGCGGCATTACGATACCACCGCCGGCTCGTGTCGTCATCCAGTATCACCGGTACGGGTCGCGTGTACCGGTCTCCGGAAAGGAAGAATCCTTTTACGATGGGATTGATACGTCCCTGGTCGGAATCGCAAGTCTGGCTAAAGGTGGCGCTACGACGGCCATAAAGACGAGCCTGGCGCAACTTTCCGATCTTGCAGGAGAAGCCGCCGACCGTTACCGCCCTAGTACTCCAGCGACCATCGCACCGATCCTGGCCGATGGATTGAAAGCCACCCGTGTCCTGATGCAACAGGTAAGTGATAGCGACCTGGGGGAATCTGGCAAAGCCGATATTCTTTTTGAGTTAAGGGCCAAGCAGGACCAATTTGAAAAGGCCCTGACGCTTGCCCTGGGTCTCACGTTTGAGGCAACAATCGCGCCGGCGAAGCCGCCCAGTGGCCCCTTTGCCATGTTCGCGGGCCCCTCGCCAACCTTCGCAATCGCTATTCCTGGGCAGTCCTTTCCCGTCAACACTCATCTTTACAACCAGAGCTTGGATACGGTGAATGTAGAAGGCATTGACCTCGTTCCCTCTGACCCAAAAGAGTGGAAGATTCAGGCAGGTTCGCAGACGAAGGCAAGGCTGCCCGGGGGTATGGACGTGCGTTCGCAGTTCAAGGTGGATGTACCACCGGATGCGGTTCTCACGAAGCCGTACTTTTACAGGCCCAACAAGGAGCAGCCCTACTACGATTTAACGGACGAGCGCTATCGCAATCTGTCTCTGGCACCCTACCCTCTTTCCGCAAGGGCCCGTATCAGCTACCATGACGTTCCTTTCGAGATTAGCCAGGTCGTGCAGGCAGTTCAGCGCGTCCCTAGCGTGGGGATCAAAGAAGATCCGCTTCTGTTGGGACCGCCTATCTCAGTCATGCTGCCGTCGTTAGCTGGCGCAGTCCCCCTAACCACTAAATCGTTTCCCTTCTCCTGCACTCTTCATAGCAATGTAAAAGGGCCGGCCAAAGGTACGCTCCGCCTCGAGTTGCCATCGTCATGGGAAGCGGTTCCCAAGGAAATTCCATTCTCGATGACGCGTGACGGCGAAGACCAGGAAATTACGTTTCAGATTCGGCCGAATGGCGTTCGTGCTCAACCCTATGAGGTAAAGGCAGTGGCGGAGTATAACGGCAAATCCTACCAGGAGGGATATCGGCTGGTTGGCTACCCTGGTTTGCGCGCTTACCCTTACTATCGCGCCGCGATCTACAAAGCCGTGGGCGTCGATGTAAATACTCCCCCTGGTTTGCGGGTCGCATTTCTGCCGGGCACCGGTGACGACGTGCCGCAGGCTCTGGAGGATCTAGGGATCGATGTGCATGTTCTGTCTCTCGACGACATCAACGCCGAGACGCTGAGTGGATATGATGCGGTGGTTCTCGGAGTCCGTGCTTACACTGCACATCCGGAACTTCGGGGCGACAACGGCCAGTTGCTCCGGTATGTGAAGAACGGCGGCACACTGGTGGCTCAGTACAATCTCGAGGACTTCGAGTACGGCCCTTACCCGTTGAGTTTAGGATCAAATCCTGCGAAAGTTGTAGACGAAAACTCAAAAGTTGACCTGCGGCAGCCCAATAGTCCTGTCTTGAACTGGCCGAATAAAATTACCGAAGCCGATTTTCGAGGGTGGGAAGAGGAACGCGGTCACGGCTTCATGAAGACGTGGGATCCTCGCTACCAGGCACCAATAGAGACACATGATCCCGGGCAAGATCCACAGTGCGGCGGACTGCTGGTTGCGAGATACGGCAAGGGCACCTACGTTTATGACGCCTTTGCGCTCTACCGGCAGTTGGCTGCGGGAGTACCGGGTGCTTACCGAATTTTGGCCAACTTAGTTAGTATTCGCAAGAATGAGACACAACGTGAGAGCCCTGAAAAAGGCAACGGAGCATTGCCAAGCGGAATCCATTAACTTAGGAGTTCGTCAATGTTCCCTAAATTATCGCTGCGTGCGTTGTTGATTGCCGGAGCAGCTACGTTGCTGATCCAGGCTCAATCAAGAAGTAGCTTTCCCGATCCAGTAGTGCCGGTGTCTACATCCAGCACGCAAGGAATAGAGAAGGCCGTGCTTTCGGGCGGTTGCTTTTGGGGGGTGCAGGGAGTATTTGAGAGGGTAAAGGGCGTGAAGAATGCGGTTGCTGGATACGCGGGCGGCAGCAAATCGACTGCTCAGTACGAAATGGTCAGCACCGGGACGACCGGGCATGCGGAATCCGTCGAGATCACTTACGACCCAACGCAGGTGACTTTCGGACAGCTCCTGAAGATTTACTTCTCTGTGGTGACCGATCCTACGGAGTTGAACCGGCAAGGCCCGGATACAGGTACACAGTACCGCTCGGCGATTTTTTATATGAATGACGATCAGAAACGGGTTGCGGAAGCGTATATCAGCCAACTTAACGCCGCCCAGGTCTTTTCAAAGAAGATTGTCACGCAGGTCGTTCCTTATAAGGGCTTTTATCCGGCGGAAGACTACCACCAGCATTTCCTGGACAAGCATCCGACCTATCCGTATATCGCGATCAACGATATGCCCAAGGTTGCCGCCCTGAAGAAAAGCTATCCGCAAATGTGCAAGCGATAATACTACGGCTTTTTAGCGGCTTCCTCAGCGCTTTGCAGCTCTAACATTCGCACCACGTCGGGGCGGTTGTCATACTGGCTTATTTTTCGCAGCTCGCTTGACTCATTCTTATAGCGGGCCTGCACGCCGTAATCGACGGTGAAGCTTAGATCTTCAAAGTGATAACGGCCGTCCTTCTTGGTGATGAACGTCAATTTTTCCTTGCTTTTGTTGTTGGTTAGCGTCACCAAGGCACCCTGAACCGGCTGGTTGGTATCGTCCGTGACCGTTCCATGAAGATAGCGGGAAGTCGGCGTTTTGCCCTTCTTGTATTTCGGGCCGCCTAAAAGGACGCTGGAGTCCCGATGAGCAGGGTTCGTGTCCGTAGACTGACCAAAGGCCATGAACGCAGCCGCCGCGCCTACAAGCGGCAGCACAGCGAGACGCTTTCGCATGTCCGCTATATTAGCAATTTTCCTGGCTTTTGTTTTTACGCTAATATGCGTGACATGTCCTTCGGTCGCGCAAACGTCCTTGCCTTCGAGAGCCGCCGTTCCAATGAGATTGGAGAACTGATCCGGATTAATGGCGGCGAGCCGTTTGTCGCGCCCGCCGTGGTAGAGGTTCCGCTCGAGATCAATGACCAGGCGTTCCGCTTTGCCGACAGGCTCTATGCGGGCGATTTCGACATGATGATTTTCCTGACCGGCGTCGGAGCAAGGCAACTCCATCGTGTGCTGACCACGCGCGATCCGGAGGATTTGTTTCTTCACGCGCTTCGGGGACTGGCAGTAGTAGCTCGCGGCCCCAAGCCGACGGCCGTGCTTCGCGAGTGGAAAGTGCCGGTTGCCGTCAGCGTTCCAGAACCGAATACTTGGCGGGAAATCTTAGCGGCCATTGAAAACAGGACTGAGCAATCGGTCGCCGTGCAGGAGTATGGACGACCGAATCGGGATCTGACCGATGCGCTACTGGCACAAGGACGCAGGGTGACGACCGTTCCGATTTACCAATGGAGATTGCCGGAGAACAAAGAGCCACTCATGACGGCACTCGGCCGGCTACTGCGCCACGAATTTTCAGCCGTGCTGTTTACGACTGGTGTCCAGATCGACCACTTTTTGGATTTCGCTGAGCAGAACGGCCAGCGAGAAACGGCGTTGTCAGCCTTAAAGCAGCTTTTTATCGCGTCGATCGGACCTACTTGCAGCGAGACGCTGCGGGAGCACGGGCTGGAGCCCGCGTTGGAGCCCAGCCACCCGAAGATGGGAATCCTGGTCCGGGAAGCTGCGCTGGCCTACGGTGCGCGAACGGTTTAAGAGACTATAAAGACGTGAAGAAGCTCCACTGTTCTGTTGTCGTCGGATTATTGGCTATGTCGCTTGCATCAGCAGAGACCATTACCGTTGACGTGAATGCTGCGTCACACCCGTTCCCGCATATATGGGAGCAGATGTTCGGCTCGGGGCGCGCGGTGCTGACACTACGTGAGAGTTACCGGGACGATTTGCGGGCAGTGAAGCAGATTACGGACTTTCAGTACGTTCGTTTTCACGCCATCTTTCAAGACGAGATGGGGGTCTATGACGAGGACGCCCAAGGAAAGCCTGTCTATAACTTTTCGTATGTGGATCAGGTGTACGATGGCCTGCTACAGAATGGAGTGAAGCCGTTCGTGGAACTGAGCTTCATGCCACGCAAGCTGGCAGCGAATTTGACACCACATCCTTTCTGGTACAAGCAACTTCCCTCCCCTCCGAAAGACTCGGCCAAATGGGCAGCTCTGATTCAGGCTTTCACACAGCACCTGGAGCAGCGCTATGGAAAGAGTGAAGTGGAACAGTGGTACTTCGAAGTGTGGAACGAGCCAAACATCGACTTCTGGAATGGCACGCCGAAGCAGGAGACCTACTTTGCTTTTTACGACACAACGGCAAAGGCGATCAAGAGCGTCGATCCGGTGATTCGGGTGGGCGGTCCAGCAACGGCGCAGGCGGCCTGGGTGGATGCGTTTATCAAGCACTGCACTGAGAACCACGTTCCCTTCGATTTTGTATCAACACACATCTATGGGAACGAGAAATCCGAGGACGTGTTTGGGAAACACCTCGACATTGTGCGAAAAGATATGGTCGGGCTGGCGGTCAAAAAAGTCTACGACCAGGTGAAGTCCTCGGCGGCTCCCAACACGCCCATTATCTGGTCTGAGTACAACGCGACGTATCTGAATCAGGAACAGGTAACCGACAGCGCCTTTATGGGTCCGTGGCTGGCAAACGACATCCGAGAGTGCGATGGACGGACGGCCCTGATGTCTTACTGGAGCTTATCGGACGTGTTTGAAGAACAAGGTGTCGTGAAGGCTCCATTTTATGGCGGCTACGGTCTGATGGCAGAGCGCGGCATCCCTAAGCCAGCCTTTCGAGCATTTGAGCTGCTGCACCGGTTGGGAGACCGGCGCCTCTCAAACCCGTCAGAGAACGCGCTTGTCACAGAGCGCGCTGATGGCACGGTAGTCATTGCGCTGTGGAATTATGCGGAACCGGGCGAAAGTGTTGCGCCTAAGACATTTCAGCTCGAGGTGAAGAATTCACAGGCAAAGCATTACCTGATGCAGTTCGTTGATCCTGACCATGCTTCTTCGCTAAAGGCCTGGAAGGAGATGGGCAGCCCGGCGAGCCCGACTTTGGAGCAAATCGCAAAGCTGAAGAAAGCGTCCGAGCTACCACCCGTCGAGATGCATGCCGTCAGTGACCCGATTACAGTTGCTCCGCAGGGCCTGGTTGTTCTGGAGCTTCAATAAGCTTTTTTCTGAGCCGGACGACGTCACCGATCACAAAGACGGCTGGATTCGATGCTTCGACGTCTCCTGCGGCAACGGCTGCGAGATCGCTTTCAATCACCCTCGCATTCGGGGTCGATCCCCGTTCCACAAATGCCACCGGCTGGTGAGGCGGACGGCCCGCTTCAATCAGCGAGCGGGCGATGAAGTCCCGATTCTTTACGCCCATGAGAATTACCAGAGTGTCCACGGCAGCATACTTTCCCCACTCCTGAGCGGCTCCGGTATGGCAGTGGCCGGTGATAACAGCAAAGCTTTGCGAGACCCTGCGATAGGTCAGCGGGATTCCCGCTAAGCCCGGAACCGAGATCGACGAGGTCACCCCGGGAATTAGTTCAACCTCGATGCCATGCTGGAGGGCGAGCGCCCATTCTTCGGCACCACGACCAAACACAAGGGGATCGCCGCCTTTCAGGCGAGCTACTGCTTTTCCGGATACAGCGTGCTGCCGAATCAGGTCGAAGATGAAACTTTGTTTATGTTCCTGCTCGCCCTGATGCTTGCCGACGTAGACGAGTTCAGCATCGGGACGGGCATGGGCCAGGACTTCGGGACTGATCAGGCGGTCGTAAAGTACCACGTCCGCCAACCCGAGGACGCGCACCGCCTTCAAGGTCAGGAGTTCCGGATCCCCCGGACCGGCACCGATCAGGTAGAGTTTTCCTCGTTTGGTCACTAAGCTGCCTCTATTAGTAAATTAGGGGGTAACTCTGCAGCCGGGATCACCCGTGAAGCTGCTTTTTCTCTTGGCCTGTTCGCTCCGACGTTGAGCCTCAGTGCAACCGCGCAGACTCTCCGGGAATGCCAAGCAGCGGAATGACGTACCGGGCTGCCTGCTTGACCTAGTCTCCCCTGTTCAGCGATTTCGCCACGGGCAAGGTGGCTGAAGACTACGGTGTCCTAGTTCCACAATACGGCATCGCCGAACGGGTGACTTTTGTCGTCGATAAAGGGGGCAAAATCAGCTACATTGAACACGGTGCAGACGCGGTAAAAATCGTTGGCGCGGGTGAGGCTTGCAGCCGCCTGGAGCGAGCAGCCCAGGAAGTAAATAGGTTTTTCTCCGTAACTAAACGCGGTTTGCGTCGAAGATAGATATACAAATGCAAACGCTGAAGCTGAAGCACCTCCTCGCCATTCGGTGGTTCCACTGGATCAACTTCCCGTTACTTTTTCTTATGATCTGGAGCGGGATCTTGATTTATTGGGCCTACGACCTCTACAGCGTCGGGCCATTCCACTTCTTCCCGCAGCCGGTTTACAACGCCCTTCATATAGATCACCGCCTGGCGGATGGAATGGCGATGCATTTCTTTTTTATGTGGTTGTTCACGATCAATGGAATTCTGTATGTCGCATATACATTCTTTTCCGGGGAATGGCGATTTCTCGTGCCGCGATCATTTACTGCCTTCCGGGATGCTTTTCACGTTGTACTATACGATCTGCACGTTCGCAAGGAATTGCCCCCGCAGGACAAGTACAATGCGGCTCAACAGCTTACATACTCCGCCATCGTTGTGATGGGCGGTTTATCGGTGATTACGGGGCTAGCCATTTACAAGCCGGCGCAACTGGCCTGGCTTGCGATGTTGTGCGGCGGTTACCAGACAGCGCGGCTCGTTCATTTCTGCTTGACGATTGGATATCTGCTGTTTTTTGTTTTGCATGTGGCTCAGGTAGCCAGGGCCGGTTGGAACAATTTCCGGTCTATGGTGATCGGGTGGGAAGCGGTAAAGAGTCATGAATAAGAGGCAGCGCGAGATTATTCTTCCGGACAAAGAAGCGCGGCGAGATCTGAACCGAAGGAGCCGGCGCGGCTTTTTGATTGGCGGACTTGCCGCAGTTGGGGCGATTGGCGGCTACGAATGGCTTCGTAACGCCAAGCAAGACAACCAAAGGCCTTGGCCGGAGCGCCGAGTTCTGGACGCAAACGGGAGACTGGCGCACGCTTATTTGAGCGACAATCATCTGATGCCCACCTACTCGCCGAACGAGGTCACGCCGCTAAAGGCTAATGGCGATATTGGGCTGACTGAGGCGATCGATCCCGGCCAGTGGAGCCTGGCCGTGACAAGCGACGCGGGCGGTCCGGACCTGACACTGTTACTGCGGGACATTCAGGCGCTTCCACGCGTGGAGATGATTACGAAGTTCTGCTGCATCGAGGGCTGGAGTACGATCAGCCACTGGGCGGGCGCGCGTTTTTCCGATTTCACAAAGAAGTATTATCCGCCCGGGCGCAAACTGACGAACTATGTTTCGCTGACTACGCCGGATGAAGAGTATTACGTGGGGTTGGATATGAAGA
Organism: Bryobacteraceae bacterium; assembly: GCA_035475295.1. Classification (GTDB taxonomy): domain Bacteria; phylum Acidobacteriota; class Terriglobia; order Bryobacterales; family Bryobacteraceae; genus Bog-105. Next base: position 538 of record DATIMM010000080.1, on the reverse strand, counting down.
GCGCGCTGCATCCGCAGACACTGTTGGCATACGAGTACGATGGCAAGCCGTTGAGTCCTGCCCACGGCGCGCCTCTTCGGTTAGTGATTCCGGTAAAGTACGGCATCAAGAATCTGAAAAGGATCGGCGCTATTGAATACTCCGATGAAAGACCGGACGATTATTGGGCCGAGGAAGGCTACGACTGGTTCGCGGGACTGTAGAACACGGTATTTGCGATCTTAAGCAGGAAGGGCGCCCGAAGGCGCCCTTCCTGTAGAGCAGTTCCAGAGAAGTTGGGCTAGAAGTTATATTTCAAGCCTAGCTGGATGTTGCGGGCTCCTTGCGAAGTACCGATTCTGCCAAGAGTGCTTCCAATAGCTCTGGACGGCGCATTCAGTATGGGTGTATTCGAGACGTTCAAGAACTCGCCGCGAATTTCCAGGTTTTGGCTTTCGACGATATTGAAGTGTTTCGAAACACTCAAGTCGACCGTGTGAAGACCCGGGCCGCGCACCGTTCCAACACCGCAGGTTCCGAAGCCGGACGTTGGAGCCGC
>DATIMM010000079.1:0-2618 GCA_035475295.1 Bryobacteraceae bacterium | reverse complement strand
CGTTCACCGTTAATTTCAACTGCTTTTCCGTAAAACGGATGCCAAGGATAGACGACGGTCCGTGATTCGGTTTTATCGGTGTTTAATGTCTCGGTTGTACAATACGGGCCGTCCACACCGGTCCTTGGGACCAGGTATTCCCAACCCTACGCAAGTGAACGAGCCGACTGGCAGCCGCACTTCCCGGTCCGCATTCTCATCACGCGTGATTGCCGAACCGATTCTCGGCGGCTTGCATCACGACTATGTCAAGGGCCGGACTATGTGGAGTGGAAGTCTGTCAGGGTGGTGGGCGCGACTTGCGGGCCGCGCCGCTTAACATTGTTCAGAGCGAATCCAGAAAGGCTATGAGCTTATCGCCGGCTTTGAAGCGATGAAACTCATTTTCTGGCGGTGAAAGTTTTCCCAGTGCGCGTTCCTTCATCGCTAAGTTCGAATGAAGGTAGATGTTCGTTGTTTCGATGCTCTCGTGTCCGAGCCACAAGGCAATGACGGCTATATCCACTCCGGATTCCAACAAAGCCATCGCGGTGCCATGCCGAAGGTGATGGGGAGATATCCGTTTTCTCTTCAGACTCGGGCAATGAACGGAGGCCTCTTTCACTGATTTCTGCAGAAGGAGATGAAGAGCGAATCGCGTCAAGGGTTCGCCCTGTCGACGCGGAAAGGCAAAAGTCATGCCGCTCAGTGTGAGTTCTGCAAACCAGGATTTCAAGACCACTGCGGTTCTGGACCAGAGCGGCACGATCCGTTCCTTCCGTCCCTTTCCGCAGAGGTGTACTTGTCCCTTGGAACCGAAGCTGAACTGATCCTGTCGAAGAGCGATAATCTCCGATACACGGGCGCCCGTGTTGTACATCGTTAGCAGCAAAGCGTAATTTCTCCGCCCGAGCCACTGTTTTTGGTCGAAAACGGCCAGTATTGCCTCCACCTCTTCCCGTGTTACGAAATCGCGAACTTTCCTGTCGGGGCGCTTCATCGGGATTGCGAGAACTCGCGTCGCCACGCCGGCACTTGCCGGATCACGAAAGGCCACAAACCGGAAGAAAGATCGAATCGCGGTCAGACGCAGATTGCGGGACACGACCGCATTCTTCCGTTCCTTCTCGATTGCTTCCAGGAATCGCAGGATACAGGTAGCGTCGAGATGCGAGATCGTCAGTGCGGCCGGTCCAATGCCGGCCTCGTGATGGATCGATCGTAGTAGCAAGCGAAAAGTGTCTCTATAGCTGGCAACGGTTTGATCGCTGAGACGCTTTTGCGCTTGCAGATGGTCAACAAAAAAGCTCTGAAGCAAGGGCCCCACCAATGTCGATGCAGTCATCCTTCGCCTCCCTCTTGCTGGTGCGCTTCCACCCGAGCAGATGCCGCTTCGGGCAGTTCTGCCGTGGCCGTCAGGTACCAGTAGGTGTCCCGGGGATCGAGGCGGCCCAGGCAAACGGTGAGATGCGGAAGCAGGTCCGAGACGTTCTCCCCAGCGCGGTGCCATAAGGTTAATCGCTTCACAGCAAAGCTGTGCCGGAAGGTATGCAACGTAACCGCCGCACCGCGGACTGAGGCGATGCCGGCACGACGAACCAGCCGTACGAATGTGCGACGTATGGTGCTATAACGAAGTGGCTTGCCCGTCACACGGGTCAGAAACGCCTCGGCGCGATTCGAGCGTAAAAACGTAGCCCTTTTTGCCGCGTAATCTCGCAGCCGTTCCGCTACCGAAGGATGGAGCACGACGACTCGCGATTTTCCGAACTTGGTGTCAAGGATGGACAGATGAGGCGGGTTCGCATCAAGGTGCACATCCTCGGGTTTTAGCCGAACTGCTTCTCCAATGCGCATCCCAGTACTCGCGAGTAGCCCGAGAAGGGTGGATACTGTGAAGCGCCAAAACGGAGGGCAGGAGCGAAGCCGTGCTGTTGCTTCAACCAGCGATGTAATTTCCGTGTCCGTGAGCAGGCGCGGCGTTCTCTGCGGACGGGCCCGGACGGTATTGTTCGGCACCTCGGTTGCCGGTTCAATAGTCCGGAGATGTATTAAGAACCGGCGGAGACAGAAAAGACGGTGGCGATCCCGATACGGACGTTCTGGAATCATTCCCTGCGAAACCCATTCCATGGCCAGCGTCTCGGGAATCGGCCATGGACACCCGACGGCGCACCAGAACTCGACAAAGCTGTACAGCCGGTTTCTCTTATAGCGCAGGATGGCTTGGTGCCTACCGACTTCGTCAGGGTGTGCCCGTCTGACGGGAGGATCTAATCTCAGATGTTGCTCCACAAGACCCAACAGGGCTTCTTTGTTCATTGAGCACCTCCGGGCCATGGCAAACAGACCTTGGCCAGCGCGTTCATGTCGAGCTTTGCGTAAATCAACGTGCTTGTAAGCGATTTGTGACCCAGAACATCCGCAATCTCTTTGAACGTCGCGCCGCGGTTCACCATTTGAGTTGCTGTGGTGTGCCTGAGTGAATGCACTCGCGTGGGTGGAAGCCCGGCTCGTTTGAAGAGGGCGGTCATACAGTTACGCACGTGATTATGGGAGCGCTGTTCCGTGAAGAGAGGATGCCGCGGCGCGAACAAGTGTGGCGACTTCTGGGGCCGAGCGCGGAGATATTCGACTAG